>JAFGBE010000109.1 GCA_016933315.1 Candidatus Auribacterota bacterium | reverse complement strand
CTCTGGCATTGCAATGCTGTTACTGGTTAAATCGAAGAAATCTTTTTATTTGCACCCCGCATCCTGAAATTTTTATGAAAACACTTTCTTTAAATGCAGATGCTGAAAGTTCGGGAAAGAGAGTTGACAAGTTTCTCTCTGAAAAAATGCCCGATTGTTCAAGGAATTTCATAAAAAAGCTGATAGAAGACGGATGCGTTTTCATAAACGGGGTGTCATGCCGGCCAAGCCGGAAAATCGTTTCGGGTCAATCTGTGACAGTCAATATCCCCGACAACAAACCTCTTGAGATAGTTCCCAAAGACATACCTATTGATATAGAGTACCAGGATGAAGATATTATAGTCATTGATAAACCCGCCGGACTGGTGGTGCACCCCGCCCCGGGGAATTATGATAATACGCTTGTTAACGCCCTGGTGTACCATGTAGGGAACCTTTCCGGGATAAACGGCGTCATAAGGCCGGGTATCGTACATCGCCTTGATAAAGACACATCAGGCTTGATGGTTATAGCAAAAAACGACAGGGCGCATAATCATCTTGTTGAGCAGTTCAAATGCAGGAAAGTGATAAAGGAATACTATGCGATTGTATGCGGCCGGGTTATAACTCCGGAATTTGATATCAATCTTCCTATAGGAAGGTCTAAATACGACAGGAAGAAAATGGCTGTTGTCCCGGGCGGCAAACAGGCTCGTACCGGTTTCAGGTTGATGAAGAGATGGAATAATTATTCTATGGTTTCGGCGCGGCTCTTTACGGGAAGGACCCATCAGATAAGGGTGCACCTTGCGAATGAAGGTTTCCCTATTCTCGGCGACAGGGTCTATGCCGGCTCAAGAAAGCATAAGGTGGGGAATATAGAGGTTACAAGGCAGATGCTGCATGCCGCAGGCCTTGAATTTATTCTGCCTTCCACAGGGGAAAAAATTTGTTTTCATTCATCGATTCCTGAAGACATGAATAGTATAATAAAATATCTGGATACCGAACTCATGGGAGGAAAATGAAAATATTCAGGGTGGGATACAAAGGCTGCGAGCGCTGGAGCATAGAGGATGAAGAAAGCAACCTCATCCTGTGCGAAGGGTCGCCTTTCACAAAATTGGATAGGACAGGCCCGGTGGTAAGAAAAGAGAGCGTAAAAATACTTCCGCCTTCAACACCTTCTAAGATTGTGGCGGTGGGGCTCAATTACACGGACCATGCCAGGGAATTGAATATGGATATCCCGTCGGAGCCTATCATTTTTATGAAGCCTTTGACTTCAGTGATAGGCCATGAGGAGAATATAGTGTATCCGCCTATGTCCGAAAGGGTGGATTATGAAGCCGAACTGGGAATAATCATCAAGAAAATAATATCGCACGCTGATGAAAAAACCGCGAAAGCCGGGATCCTTGGCTTTTGCTGCGCAAATGATGTTACGGCAAGAGACCTGCAGAAGAAGGACGGGCAGTGGACAAGAGCGAAATCTTTCAATACTTTTTGCCCTTTCGGCCCCTGTTGCTCTACGGATATCGAGCCGGATAACCTGTCTATAAAACTCAGGCGCAACGGCAGAGTGCTTCAGGATTCAAACACCTCAAATTTTATTTTCAAGACAGGCTATGTGGTGAGTTTTATATCGAAAGTGATGACGCTTCATCCGGGCGACCTGATTTTAACGGGCACCCCTGCGGGTGTGGGGCCTGTCGGCAGAAACGACATACTTGAAGTTGACATAGAAAATATAGGTGTTCTCAGGAATAAGGTCGTATAGTTCCGGGGGCCGCCGGGCGGGTGCAATGTCCAGGAAAAGACCCTATTTTATCAACAAACTGATGCTTGTATTCATCTGTTTGTTTTCCGCCGTCGGTGTAATTGCCATAGGGAAAAACCGCATTGTTTCCGTTATAGCGTGGGTTCTTTGTTTTGTTTTTGCGGTTTGTGCTATCATAGTAAGCGTAATGCAGATCAGGTATTTGCTCAAAACGTATAAAACCGAGAAAGATATAATTAAGGAAAACTTCAAAAAATCACTGAGAGACATACATTGACATCCAAGACCGGAGTAAAAATGAAAACTTATCCTGTTAAATTCAAGCCTATCCACAAAGAGAGAATATGGGGCGGTTCGGCCCTCGCGGAAAAATATAAGAAGCCCTTTCCCCCCGGCCTTAAAATCGGCGAGTCGTGGGAAATCAGCGATAGGCAGGACAGCATGTCGATTGTTGAAAACGGGGAATATGAGGGAATGTCGCTTACGGAGCTGGTTGACAGGTTTAAAGACGACTTTCTGGGGAATATTGCAGCTGTCAAATTTCCTGTCCTTGTCAAGGTTATCGATGCCCGGGATGTTTTGTCCGTCCAGGTGCACCCCGATGACGCTTTTGCGAAAAAGAATGAAAACGGCAGTTCCGGAAAGACGGAAATGTGGTATGTAATCGAAACTGACCCCGGCGCGAAAATTACCGCGGCGTTAAGGAAAAAAACCAGCAGGGAAGAATTTAGAAAAGCGCTGGAAGGAAAGAAACTTCCCGGATTACTAAATACTTTTCCGGTCAAGCCGGGGGATGTCATTTTTATCCCGTCAGGCAGGGTTCATGCCATAGGCGCGGGTATAGTCCTTCTTGAAATCCAGCAGAATGCCGACGTTACTTACAGGGTTTATGATTGGGACAGGGTCGGTTTCGACGGGAAGCCAAGGGAGCTTCATGTGGAAAAAGCCCTGAAAGTCATAGATTTCAATGATTCAAAAGACCCCGTTGTCCCGGTTAAAGAGCAGGTTCTCGGGAATAACAGCAAACGGCCGATGGTCAGCTGCAAATACTTTTCCAATGATGCTTATCGGATTTCCGATGAGATGAGGCTAAAGACAAAAGGAAGCTTTAATATAGTTTCCTGTGTGGAAGGGGAATTTGAGGTGGAAGCCGGAAATGTGGTCGAAAGGCTTTCAAAGGGATATTCCTGTGTCATCCCCGCATCGGCTTCCGATTATTCCCTTAAGAATATCGGCAAAGATTTTTCAACTGCGGTTGTGACAATCGGAAAGAAGTAAAAAACCGGGGAAATATTGAGTTTTAGGAATTTATTTTATAATTAAAACAAAGGAGCGGGGTAAAATGAAAAAGATATGCTTCCTCTGTATTTTTCTTCTTGCTTCCCTTGTGTTCTCCCAGCAATTGGATATTTCCAACAACAGTTTTGAATCCGGCGATTTCCAGGAATGGGTATGTTACGGCCACTGGGATATAACCGAGGATAAAGATGATGTCTATTCTGGAAAGTATGCCGCTGTTATTGACGTTTCCAAAGGCCCGTCGAATATCGGGCAATGGGAGTCCAATGCTGTTTTTCAGGATATCGGGCATATGGAAAGCAGGGAATTTGTGGTCAGGGCTTATGTAAAGACCGAAAGCCTGGCCGGGGCAAAAGCTTTTCTGAGAGTGGAAGCGCTGAACGAAAAAGGCAATATCATTAAAAGCTGGGACAGCGAGAAAATCAGCGGCAGCGCTAAATACAAAGAGATGTCCGTTTCGGATAGGGCTCCCAGGAATACGGTGAAATTAAGGGTTTTGGGCTATATTATCAATGAGGAGAAGAATCCCTCGGGTATGGCCTTTTTTGACGAATTCCTTTCGAAACAGATACAGATTTAGCAATAAATCAACTTGACAAAACGGTTATGGTGCGGTATTGTTACACAGAAAATTAACCTTTTAAACCGGTCCTGTGAGACCGGAAAAGGAGCAAAGATGAAAATAATGCTATTATCAGGCCTCTCCGTATAATATTACAGGAGGGGATTTTTTTTGTGCATGGGAGATTTCAATGGCTACGGTTATAAAAATTATGGATAAGGAAGATATCTCGAGGGTTATCACCAGAATGGCCCATGAGATTGTGGAGAAGAATAAGAAAGCGGAAGACATTGTGATTGTGGGCATAAGGACGCGCGGTGTCCAGCTTGCGGAAAGGCTTCTGGGCAAACTTTCGGCGATTACAAAGAGGGAAATACCGTTCGGCATACTGGACATAACTTTTTACCGGGATGACCTGGACAGGATTGACGAACAACCGGTAGTCCACAGCACGGAAATCAACGATGACCTTACGGATAAAGTTGTGATTCTGGTGGACGATGTCCTTTACTCCGGCAGGACCGTGAGGGCGGCGTTGAACGCATTAATGGATTTCGGCCGGCCGAAAAAAATAGAACTTGCGGTTTTAATTGACAGGGGGCACAGGGAGCTTCCTATAAAAGCCGATTATGTGGGGAAAAATGTCCCTACGGCGAAAGACGAGAAAATAACGCTGTATCTGAAAGAAACGGATAAGATGGATGATAATGTCATATTAGAGAGGGTAAATGAATAAATTTGTATGGAAAAAGAAAGATCTGCTCGGGCTTGAAGAATTGAGCGCCGATGAGATTCTCCATATCCTTGACACATCCAAGTCATTCTATGAGATATCGACCCGCGCAATAAAGAAAGTCCCTGTTTTAAGGGGAAAGACGGTTGTTAACCTCTTTTTTGAGCCGAGCACCAGGACTAAAACGTCCTTTGAACTCGCTGAAAAAAGAATGAGCGCGGACATCGTCAATGTTTCTGCTTCAGGCAGCAGCCTTACCAAAGGGGAAACGCTGATAGATACCGTCAAAAACCTGGCCGCTTATAAAATCGACATCCTTGTGATGAGGCATTCTGTTCCCGGTTCCGCGCATATGCTTTCTAAAATACTTGAAGCTTCGGTTGTGAATGCGGGAGACGGGGCGCATGAACATCCTACGCAGGGGTTGCTGGATATTTTTACCATAAGGCAGAAAAAGGGCAGGATCGAAAACCTGAAAGTCGCGATTGTAGGGGATATACTGCACAGCCGGGTTGCCCGCTCAAACATATGGGGTCTTACGAAACTGGGGGCCGAAGTGATTCTTGTAGGGCCGACTACACTTGTCCCGAAACATTTTGAGGCTATGGGCGTGAAGATATCTCACAACTTCGATGACGTGATAGGCGATGTAGATGTGATAAATATGCTCAGGATACAGAAGGAGCGCCAGAAAAAAAATCTTTTTCCTTCGCTAAGGGAATATTCGGACCTTTTCGGTCTTGATGAGAGAAGGATAAAGAAAATAAAGAAAGATGCTATTGTTATGCATCCGGGCCCTATTAACAGGGGAGTTGAGATGTCTGCGTCGGTTGCGGACGGGCCTTTTTCCGTAATCCTTGACCAGGTGACAAACGGGCTGGCAGTCAGGATGGCTGTTTTCTTCCTTGTTACGGGCGGCAGAAAAGGTAAGGGTGTAATGTGAAACTGCTACTTAAAAACGGGCGGCTTATAGACCCCAAAAATAATATTGATGAAAAAATGGATATTCTTGCCGAAAACGGCAAAGTGTCCCAGAGAGGGAAATCGCTGAAAGGTTCCGGCTGCAAGGTGATAGATTTGAAGGGGTGCGCGGTATTCCCGGGCTTTATAGATATGCATGTCCATTTGAGGGAACCGGGACGGGAAGACCAGGAGACCATTGAAACAGGCACGCTTGCCGCCGCGCACGGCGGTTTTGCCTCTGTAGTCTGCATGCCGAATACCGAACCTCCCGTGGATAACGAAGGTATAGTTGAATTGATATATGCGCAGGCGAGGACGAGCGGTGTTGTGAATGTATTTCCCGTTGCATGCATCTCAAAGGGGAGGATGGGGGAAGACATAGCGGAGGTGGGGTCCCTGAAAAAAGCGGGAGCTGTTGCCCTGTCGGATGACGGTAACACCGTTATGAACAGCAATCTGATGAGAAGGGTCCTTGAGTATTCCTCGATGTTCGGGATTCCCGTGATCGACCACTGTGAAGATTTTAATCTCTCGGGCGACGGCGTTATGAATTTTTCCGAGAATTCCATCCGTTTCGGCCTTAAGGGAATTCCGTCCGCGTCCGAAGATATCATTGTTGCCAGGGATATTATCCTGAGCGAGATGACGGATTCTCATATCCATTTGGCCCATATAAGCACAGCGGGAGCCGTTGATTTGATAAGGAGAGCCAAGAAAAAAGGCTTGAAAGTCACAGCGGAAACGGCGCCTCATTATTTTACTCTTTCCGACCGGTACCTTGAAACTTTTGACACGAACTTCAAGATGAAACCCCCGCTGAGGACGGAAGAAGACCGTAAAGCTGTCGTCAGAGGGCTGGCGGAAGGAATAATTGACGCGATTGCTTCGGACCATGCGCCGCATGTCCAGCATGAAAAGGATGTGGAATTCGATTTTGCTCCTTTTGGTATAATAGGGCTTGAGACGTCTGTAGGGCTTGCGCTTACGCATCTTTACCATAAGAAAATCTTAAACCTGACACAGATTGCGGAAAGATACAGCCTGAATCCGGCGAAAATATTGAACTTTAAAGATAAAGGTCACCTGTCCGAAGGGGCAGACGCCGATTTTACCGTTATCGATACGGAGAAAAACTGGACGGTAAAAGCAGATGATTTTTATTCGAAAAGCAAGAACTCACCGTTTATCGGATGGGAATTAAAAGGAAAGCCCGTTTTAACTATTCCCGGCGGAAAAATTGCTTATAATGAACTCCCGGGAAAAACTTAGCAGCGATAAAATATTCTTCGGACTGAGAGAAGTAATAAGCATTAAGGAAATAATTAAAGGCACTTTCCTCCTTGAAATAAGCTCCTCGGAACAGTTGTCGAAATCCGATGCGGGCCAGTTTGTATATATTATTCCCAGGATACAGAAACGGACCATTCTTCCCAGGCCTCTCTGCATAGCCGACGCGGATGCCGGAAGCGTCAAGTTGATATTCAGGGTCAAAGGGAAAGGAACGCTGTGTCTTTCCGGATTGAGCAAGGGAGACAGGATTTCCGTGATGGGCCCGCTCGGGAAAGGGTTTAAGGATATCAAAGGGCCTGTTCTGCTTGCGGGCGGGGGATTAGGCGCCGCTCCCCTGTATTTTCTTGCGAAAAAACTTCAAAACAACGAAAAGACTTCCATTGTCCTCGGTTTTAAAAATAAGAATGAGGCGTATTTTATCGATGAGTTTAAGTCCGTTTTGCGGAATGTATTCATATGCACGGATGACGGCAGCCTGGGCAGCAGGGGGAATGCGGCCGAAAAAGTCAGGGAGATAATCAGCGGTGAAAAAATCCTTTGCGCGTGCGGCCCCAGGCCTATGCTCAAGTCCCTGTCGGATTTTGCCGGAGAGAGAGGAATAAGGATTTTTGTGTCTCTTGAGGAAAGGATGGGCTGCGGTATGGGGGCGTGCCTTGGTTGTGTCGTTAAAATACGCTCCGGCGGGAAAGAGGAGTACCAGAGGGTGTGTAAAGAAGGCCCTGTCTTTGACGGGAGTAAAGTGATTTATTGATGTTTTCCAGGTTTTGGATTTAAGGTTGAGGTGAATGAAAAATATGTTATTTCCCAATCAAATTTTACATCTGTGTAAATCTGTGGTTAATGTGTATTTGATATTTAAAATTTTTGTTTCAAATTTTTAAATTTGGAGAATGTTTATAGTGATAAATGTTGATATATCTACCGCAGTCGGCGGATTAAAGTTAAAAAACCCGGTTATGCCCGCATCGGGAACATGGGGTTACGGCGAGGAATATGCCGAATTTTACAGCCCTGCCGAACTGGGAGCTGTAGTCGTCAAAGGTACGACGCTTGAGCCGCGACAGGGAAACGAACCGCCCAGGATTGCCGAAACACCGGCGGGCATGCTCAATTCCGTGGGGCTGCAGAATGTCGGCATTGAAAGGTTCATATCCGAGAAAATACCTTTTTTAAGGGAGAATAAATGCATTGTCATCGCCAATATAGCCGGCGGCGCTATCGATGATTACGCCGAAATAGCGAAGCGGCTTGACGCTGAAAAAGATATTTCAGCTGTTGAAGTGAACATTTCCTGCCCGAATGTCAAAAAAGGCGGCATCGCTTTTGGAGTAAGGGCGGATACTGCGTCCGCCGTGATTAAATCAGTGAGAAAAGCGTATAAGGGGGCTTTGATAGCGAAGCTTTCTCCCAATGTCACGGATATAGTCGAAATCGCCCGGGCCTGTATCGATTCGGGGGCGGATGCTTTAACATTGATTAATACGGTTAAAGGAATGTCCATAGATATAAACAGCAGAAAGCCCCTGCTTCCCAACAGTACGGGAGGTTTAAGCGGCCCCGCGATAAAACCTATAGCGCTGAGGATGGTGTATGAGGTGAAAAAAGCTACGGGGGCTGATATAATCGGTGTGGGAGGGATTGAGTGTTTTGAAGATGCTCTTGAATTCATTATGGCCGGCGCGAGCGCGGTTCAGGTCGGCACGGCCAATTTTTACAATCCCTTTATAATGCCGGAGATTATCAGCGGTTTAAAAGCGTATCTGGAAGAGAATGGGATATCTTCCGTTAAAGAGTTAATAGGAGTTGCCGCGCGTTGAATAGAAAAGACAGGATAATTGTTGCCCTTGACTTTGACAGCGATACGGAGGCGATGTCGCTTGTCGGGAAACTGAAGGGGAAAATAAATTTTTTCAAAGTGGGAAGCCAGTTGTTCACCAGGTACGGGGGCGCTATTGTCGAGAGAATAGCTTCTCTGGGAGCGGATGTATTCCTGGACCTTAAATTCCACGACATTCCGAACACGGTCAGGGGCGCGTCTCTTTCGGCGTGTTCGCTCGGCGTAAAAATATTTAATGTGCATGCTTCCGGGGGCAGAAAAATGATGGAAGAAGCCGTTAATGCGGCGAAAAAGCATAAATCTTCCCCACTTGTTCTCGGTGTTACGGTGCTTACAAGCATGTCTTCCGGTGACCTTTGTGAAATAGGTGTCGGGGGAAAAGTCGAAGAGCAGGTACTGCGGCTGGCAAGCCTTGCCAAAGAGGCCGGGCTGGACGGAGTTGTGGCTTCGGCAAAAGAGATAGAACTGATAAAGAAAGAATGCGGCAATGATTTTATTGTGCTGACTCCGGGCATCAGGCCTGCCTGGTCTTCCGCTGACGACCAGAAAAGAGTTATGACCCCGGAAGCTGCTTTTAATAGAGGGGCTGATTATATCGTTATCGGCAGGGCGGTTACCTCCGCGCCGGATCCTGTGGAAGCCGCGGATAGAATTCTCGGCGAACTCTGATGTTAAAAATCCTGAAAATATTTCCCGTTATTTTTCTCGTCCTGCTTTCTTCCCGCTTGCAGGCGGATGCGGTGTCCGAATTGATAGGGCAGTTAAGTGATAGGAACAGCGATGTCCGTTATGAAGCGGCGACGGAACTCGGCAACAAAGGGGATAAAAGGGCTGTAAAGCCTCTCCTCCTGCTTCTTAACGATAAAGACTGGAGGGTCAAGGGAGCGGCCATCCATTCACTGGGCCAGCTTAAAGACACGCGCGCGGTAAGCAATATCATTAAAAATTTAAAGGATGAAGACAGGTACCTGAGGTGGGAAGCCGCCAGGGCATTAGGTGAAATAGGGGACCAGAGGGCTGTTTCCCCGTTGTTGAAACTTCTTGATGATAAAGACTGGTATGTGAGAGGGGCTGCCTCTTATGCTCTCGGCCAGCTGGGCGATAAAAGGGGAACAAGTCCTCTCATAAAAAACCTGTCTGAAAAAGACAGGTATGTTGTCCTTGAATCCTCGAAAGCCCTTGCTTCTTTAAAATCCGAGGATGCGGTCGGGCCGCTTGAAAAACTTCTTTCAAACGATGACAGGTACATAAGGGAGGAAGCTGTCCGCGCGCTCGGAGAAATAGGCGATGATAAAGCTGTGGACGATATAGCAGAGCTTTTTTCCGATGATGTGGAAGATATAAGAGATGCCGCGGCGCTGGCCATGGGGAAAATGGGTAAAGGAGCCGTAAATGTCCTTCTGGATAAGCTGAAAAGCACTGATGTGAACGAGCGGGTTGCTTCCCTGAAGGCTTTAGGCGATATAAAGGACAAAAACACGGTGCTTTATATAATAGGAGCGTTGAAAGACGGAAGCGAAAAGGTCAGGGAACAGGCGGCTGTCGCGCTGGGTAAGATAAAAGATAAGGAATGTATAAACCCGCTGATAGAGATTGTAGAGAAGGATAAAAGCAGCGCTGTGCAGATAGCTTCTGCGGATGCTTTGATTGAAATCGGCGGGTCTGCCGTGAAGCCCCTGATTGTTGTATTGCTGGAAAAGTTGAAAGACGATGAGTCTTCCATCAAGACGAGCGCGGCCGAGACTTTAGGCAAAACAGGCAAAGACGGGGTTAAGTTGCTTATAAAAGCGTTGAATGACCCTGATAGCAATGTCAGGTGGGGAGCCGCAAAGGCATTGGGTGATATCGGCGACTCAAGCGCGCTGACTCCGTTGTCAAAACTGCTTACAGACCAGAATATCAGGGTAAGGCAGGAAGCCTCCTCTGCTATCGAGAAGATAAAACAGGCGGCCTCCGGCCTGACCCTTGTACAGTAAAAATATCTTTTTTAGCTTCCCGTTTTACTATATAATAAAAAATTGCCTCGAAAGAGGGATATATCCTGTGATGATATGTGAAAGCGGCACAGAGAGAGATATATGGATAGCGAAAAACTTATAAAGAAACTTCTTGAAACAGGCGCTCTTTTGGAAGGGCATTTTGAGCTTACGAGCGGGCTCCACAGCAATAAATATTTCCAATGCGCATTACTGCTTCAGAACCCCGAGATTTCGGTTGAGCTCGGGCAGAAAATAAAGGCTTTGTTTGCCGACAGCGAAGTAAACCTGGTAGCCGGGCCTGCTGTCGGGGGAATAATAATAGCCCATGAAGTCGCCCGCGCCTTCGGGGTCAAATCGGTGTTCACTGAGAGAGTAAACGGTAAGATGGCCCTGAGAAGGGGTTTTAACATAGAAAAAGGGCAGAAAGTCCTTCTTGTGGAAGATGTTATTACCACCGGCGGCTCTATACTTGAACTGGTTTCAATTTTTAAGGACGCCGGCGCCGAAGTTGTGGGAATAGGGTCTATAGTTGACAGGAGCGGAGGTAAAATCAGTTTCCCTGTACCTTTCAGGCCTCTGCTGTCCCTGGAAGTAGAAAGTTACAGGCCAGAAGCCTGCCCTCTTTGCAGGAAGGGCGGTAAGGCCGAAAAACCCGGAAGCCGGGATCTTAACAGGAAATAATATTATGTTTATGAGTATGACAGGGTACGGTTTCAGCGAAGCGGATACTTCGATAGGGAAGATATCCGTGGAAATTTCAGGTTATAACAAAAAGGGGCTTGAGTTGAATATAAACATCCCGCGTTCATTCTGCCATGTTGAAAAGGATATAAGGGCGGAATTTTCAAAGAGCCTTTACAGGGGCAAACTGGATGTTAATATTTATCTCAGGCCGGCACCGAAGTATACGGCATATCCTGAAATAAATATTATTGCGGCGAAACAGTTTATCTCCAAACTTAAGAAAGCGGCCGCTGTTTTGAAGATATCCACCGATTTCTGTATGACAGACCTGATGAACCTCAGGGAACTTACATATACTTCGTATAAGAGGATTCCCGAGAAAGAAATCCTGGCGTCTTTAAAGCCGGTATTGAAAAAGGCCCTGAATTTGTTTATGAGGATGAGAATGGAAGAAGGGAAACATCTTTACAGGGATGTGGACCTGCGGCTTAAATGTCTGAAGAAGATTTTAAAGAAGATTAAAAGCGATTCAAAAACAGCCATTAAATTATACAGGGAAAAGATATTGCATAACCTGAAGCGCATAGATGAAAACGTTGATGATGAGAGGATCATAAAGGAAATAGCCTTTTACGCCGAAAAATGCGATATTTCAGAGGAAATAACCAGGATTGAAAGCCATTTTTCGCAGTTCGGCGCGTTGATGGCGCGGAAAGGCGAAGTAGGCAGAGCTATGGATTTTATGATTCAGGAGCTGTTCAGGGAAATAAATACCGTCGGCTCAAAAGCAAACGATTACAGGGTTTCATCAAATGTGATAAATTTCAAAGCTGAACTTGAAAAAATCAGGGAGCAAATACAGAATGTCGAATAAAGGTTTGCTTATAGTCCTGTCGGCGCCATCGGGAGCGGGCAAATCCACTATATGCCGGAGCTACCTGAGGAAAAACCCGGGCACTGTTTATTCCGTCTCGTTTACCACAAGGCCTCCCAGAAAAGGCGAGGAAAACGGGGTAGACTACTTTTTTGTCACAGAGGATAAATTCAGCGATATGGTTAGGAAAAACGCCTTCCTGGAGCATGCCGGCGTTTTCGGGCACAGGTACGGCACAGGCCGCGCGCTTATAGAAAATGCGTTGAAAAGAGGAAAAGATGTTTTGCTGGATATCGATGTCCAGGGAGCTGTCCAGCTGATGCGCAAGGTTCAGGGAATATTTATTTTCGTTCTGCCCCCTTCCAGGAAAGCGCTTGCGGCGCGGCTCAGAGGCAGGAAAACCGATGCCGGAAGCGAAATTTTAAAAAGGCTTAAAATAGCCGGAAAAGAAATATCTTATATCAATAGATATGATTATGCTATAATAAACAATAAGCTTTCTGAATCCTTGTCGTTGAT
>JAFGBE010000108.1 GCA_016933315.1 Candidatus Auribacterota bacterium | reverse complement strand
TCGGCGACGGGAAACAGACCAGATGTTTTACGTATGTAACGGATGTGGTTAATGCGTTGATAAAGTTAGCCGGCGCGGAAAAAGCGGTCGGGGAAATTTTTAACATAGGCTCGGAAGAACCCATATCAATTTCCGACCTTGCCGGAAAAATAAAAGAAAAGACTTCAAGCTCTTCGAATATCTCCTATATTCCCTATGATAAAGCTTACGAATCGGGTTTTGAGGATATGCTGAGGAGGGTGCCTGATATTTCCAAACTCCGGAAGTTTATAGGATATAAGCCTGAATACACTCTCGACATGACCCTGGGGAGAATCATAGACTATTTCAGAAGCAACGCCGGTTTTGAGTAATCTTTTTAAAATACCCGAAATGAATTTTGCGATCCGAGACGATGATATTAGTTACTGGACGAATCCATCCGATGTGGAATCCGTTTATTCAGGGATTTGGGAAAAAGGGGTTGTTGTATCTTTTTCCGTCATACCGTTTGCCGTACGGTCGTTTTATCTTGGAGAGAGGGGAAAATTTTACCAGGATGAGACATTAAGAGCTGCGGGAGAGAACGGGGAACTTGTAGAATATTTGAGGGGCAAAACAGCAAAAGGCTCCGCATCGATAATCCTGCACGGGTATTCTCATCAATATAAGTTTGCCGCCGCGGGGAAACCTGGATATTTCAGCCTTACGAAAGACAACATTGAGAAGCATTTGAAACCCATGCAGGTAGGGAAAATAATTTATTTAAGCGAATACAGGTGGAAGCCTTATGAACAGCTTAAAAATGAAACGGCGAAAGGGAAAAAACATCTTGAAGATACGTTCGGCAGAAAGGTAGATGTCTTTGTCCCGCCGGGAAACGATATTTCCAGGGGGGGGATAAAAGCCGTATCAGAATGCGGCTTAAATGTGAGCGGGACGATGCGCATCATGAAGTTTAACAGGAAAATTGATTTTTACAGCATGAGAAACTGCGCCCTGAAGCTGTTTTGGAGGTTGTCATGCAACAGGGTGTATCCGTGCGTTATGGATTACGGCTCTCACAGGGAACTTTGCGCATATGGGTTAGCGAAAAAGACAACACTGGATGAACTGAAAAAAAGTTTTTTGTTCTGTTTTAAAAAGAACGCTCCCTTTGTATTGGCTGTCCATCATTGGGAATTGGCGAAAAATCCGCCTATGCTGGAAGTTTTTAAGCGGTTTCTGGACTTCGTATTTACTTTCAGGGATATATCCTTTAAGGATCTGGAGTCCTTGTACGGAGGATGACTTTGTTTTTGCTTTTCTTGAAAAGGATGAGAAACGGGGTAGGGAGAAGGAGCGCCATCAACCTTTCTTCAAGAATCATTATATCGGCAGTATCTCTGGTTTTCCTGGGCATTGTTTCGCGCAAACTGTCGGAAGAACAACTCGGTATTTTTGCGGTTCTCTTTGTTTTTTACGGTATTGTGAGCATGTTCGGGGGTCTGGGGTTCGGCACTTCTTCAATAAGGCTTATCCCTGAAACCAAGGCAAAGGGAAACTTGAGCCACGTTTCGGACATAATAAAATATACCGTCTTTGTCCCTTTTGGTATATTGCTTTGCCTGATGGTCGCGGGTTTTTATTTCCAGAAGGATTTGTCGGACATATTTCTGAAATCCCCGGATCTGGCGGGTCTTATAAGGCTGATACTCATATCGAGCGTCTTTTACGCCACGTATGACAGGATAATACTTATAATGCAGTCCCTGCAGTGGTTTTCCAAAATAGCGGTTTTAAACATAACGATAAATATCCTGCAGCGGTCGCTGGCGATTATCTTTCTGTATTTTGGATGTGGCGTAAAAGGGATTTTGTGCGGATTTTTGATAGGTAATATCTTGGGTTGCATATTGGGCCTTATTCTTTTGCTTAAATATCTGCTTATGCCTTTCTCGGGTTATTCGCTGAAACAATATATCCGTTTCTCCCTGCCTTTTTACGGGCAGGGTTTCAGCAGATTCATGTTTTCCAGGGCGGACCAGACTTTTATAGCTATCCTGTTTACGCCGGACAAACTGGCGGTATATTTTATAGCGAAAAGAATCGTGTCTCTCATAAACCTTGTGCTTGAGCCCCTCCTTGAGCCTATGATACCGAAGCTTTCCGAAATAAAAGCAAGAGGGTTATCCGCTTTCAGGGAAAATTCGGCGAAAATATATATAATATTCAGTTTTCTTGCGTTTGGGTGCGCCTGTTTTGTAATTTTCAACTCAAGAATCGCATTGTTCATAGTCGGCGGCGCCAAATACGCCGCAAATACGCTTATATTGAATATTCTGGCAGTTTCAGTTTTCCTGTCATTCATTTTTTCGGTGAGCAAGATAGGGATTTACCTTTATCAGCATCCCAAAGAGACATTCAGGATATCTTTTTATGTCGGGTTAATCAATACCTCTCTGGGAATCGTCATGGGTCTGTATCTTGGGCTCGCAGGGTTTGCGCTGGCCCAGTGCATAGGTTTTCTCTGGGGAGTATTTTTTATAAGGCATAAATATAAGAGTGACTGGGTGATATATGAACCAAAATTGGATGCTCTCTATTTTTTGAGCTTCAGCGCGGTTGTGATTATAGGGGGGGCGGCAAACAGATACCTGTTGCAGGCCAATATGGATATTGCCAATATAATTAGGATCTTCGCATTAAATCTTGGCCTTGCGGTCGTCTTTTTGGCGCTTGTATTTAAAAGCAGGATTATATCAGATGCGTTTAAGTAAAAATTATATTGAAGAGGCATTCTTTAAAAACAGGGATTACTATGAATTGATGGAACACAGGTATAATGCGGCGAAAGGTTCGCTGACAATAGAGCCTGTCACCAAAGAGTTTATATTTCGCGCGCTTGAATCATTAAAGCCGGGGTCCAGAGTTTTAGAAATAGGCTGCGGTGTCGGGAGCAATGTAAAATGGCTGGCCGAACATTTCTCAGGGGTAACATTCCTGGGCTCGGATATTTCGGAAATAGGCATATCTTATGCGCTACAAAAGGTCGGCAGCCTTGTAAATCTCGGTTTTACAGTTGATGATATTCAGGATTCAAGGCTGGAAAGCGGTGGTTTTTCACTGATAATAGCGCAATCCGTGTTTGAACACCTGACCGATTACAGGAAAGCCGTAGCGGAATGTTTCCGGTTGCTCGGCGATGACGGGAAAGTTGTGGTAAGGGTTGGAAACGGAGGAAGGCCGGGCGCAGGGTTTTTCGGGTTCCTGAAAGACTTTGCGAAGTATTTGCTGAGATATAATCGCGCGGAGAATCTGAATCCGACATTTGTCATAAACAGTGAAGATCCTGAAGGCAGAAGGAAGCAGCACATGGAAAATTTTGATATATGCAGTATCCCGTCCGATGTTCTGTCCATGGATTTTAAAAAAGTCGGTTTTGTAATCCATTCCTTTACGACTTGCAGGGAGTTAAGCAGACTTACGGAGCGATACGGGAACGGTAATGCTCTTCAAAGGAAGTTGATGGATTTATATATAAATGCGGATGTCTTCCCTTTTAACCATATGGGTCGCGTCACCGTCCTTTCGGCGTCAAAGCAGGTTCTATAAACATGATATTACAGCAGGCACAGGATTTAATATGTAAAAGCAGGCTTAAAAAGAGCATATCTTCGTTTTTGCCTTCGAAAAGGGGAAAATGGGAGCTTTATCACGACAAGAAAAAATTATTATACATTGCCGCAGCCGAAATAAGGGATGTTCAGGGGCAAAAACTCAGAAAGTTGTTGAAGCAGGCGCTGAATTCACATTATTACAGCGGGGTATTGGAGAAAACCGGTTTGAATCCCGATAACATTGTGCTTGAAGACTTGAAAAAACTTCCTCTGCTTACAAAGGATATCATCAGGGAGCAGGGGGACAGACTTCTTGCGAAACCTAAAAGTATGCTTTACCGGAACGCGAGCGGCGGTTCCACGGGAGCACCTGTGATATTTTATCAGGATGATAATTACGCGGACAATATCTGGGCGACGATGATGGTGATTCTTGAAATGTGCGGGTGGCATTACGGCGCGAGAATAGCGAGGCTGTGGGGAGCCCCGCAGGATAAACGCCGCTTCAAGACACTGAAAGGCAGGTTAATATATTTTTTACAGAATACGAGATTTTACGACTCTTTTAATATGTCCGAAGAGAATATGCTGAAATACCATTATGATATGACAAAGCATAAACCCGATATAATCATCTGTTATGCATCTTCCATTTATCTTCTGGCGAAGTTCTTGAAGAAAAGAGGATTGAGTCCTTCCTATCCATCTATATCCATAAACACATCGGCCGAAACGCTGATGCCCCATATGAGACATACGCTGGAGGAAGTGTTCGGCAGGGAAGTTTATGACAAGTACGGCAGCAGGGAAATAAGCGGTATAGCGTGCGAATGTTCCGCCCATAAAGGGCTCCATATTTTTGAAGATAATGTCATTCTGGAATGTCTTGATCCCGTGACCGGGGAAAATGTCTATGAGAGACCCGGAGAGCTTGTCATTACAGACCTGAATAATATGGGAATGCCTTTTATCCGCTACAGGATAGGGGATATGGGGGTGGTTTCAAGGGAAAAATGCTCCTGCGGCAGGAACACCATGATGCTGAGAAAAGTGCTGGGTCGCGTTACGGATAATTTTTACTTGGAAGGCGGCAGAATCGTGCACGGGGAATATTTTACGCATCTTTTCTACGGGACGCGGGGCATAAAGAATTTCCGGTTTACACAGAACAGGGAAGATGATTTCCTCCTTACTATAGTTAAGGGCTCGGATTACACTGAAGGCTGCCTGGAACAGATAATACGCAGCATAAAAAAGGTTATAGGGGAGAGTGCTGCACTGAAAATTGAATTTACGGATAAGATATCTGTCACTGCCACGGGAAAATACAGGTTCACGGTTTCAAAAGTAAAAAAAGGGTCATTATGAATATCTTGTTCGTAAACAGGTTGCTGGGAACTTACTGGGGCGGAGGAGAGTCTTTCACTTATAATGCGGCAAAAACTATGTCAAAGATGGGGCATAAGTCTCTTATCCTCTCAACCAGGCTTATGTTTGAAAAAACCCCCGTTGTAAGCGATGTGGATATAGAATACATAAGGATGCCTTATCTGAGAAAGTTCGGCTATATGCTGCAGGGTAAGTTGCCCAAAGTGCCGTCTTTGATAATGCAGGCGGATTCCCTGTTATTCAGCAGGATGGCTTATTCCTGGATTAAAGAAAACATTGGCCGGTTTGACGTGATACAGCTTACTTCCCTGACTTATCTTGCGGAAATGATATTAAACCGGCTCGGCAAGCCTGTCGTATTAAGGTTCCCCGGTCCGCCGTCCGAAAAATGGCACTTGCCTGCGTTGAGGAGGTTGGGCAGTAATCCCCGAGCGCTGGTTTTCGGGGCCGGAGACGCGGTCATAAAATCGGAAAAAATGGGAATCCATATGAAAAATATCCCTCAGGGGGTAGACACGGGTATCTTTAATACAGATTATAATGAAAGGGCTAAAATCCGCAGTAAATACGGTATCAAAGATTCCGATTTCCTGCTTTTTTCGTGCGCGAGGCTGATAAATGGAAAGGGCCTGGAATTTCTGATAAACGGTTTTTGCAAGGCTAATGTGAAAATACCGGGCCTGAAGCTGGTGATAGCCGGAGACGGCGTTTTATTTAATAAACTCCGGAATATGATAAAGAAGCTAAAACTGCAAAACGAAATTTTTTTAAGCGGATTTGTGCCTCACGATGAACTATATAAATATTATTCTGCGGCAGATGCCTATGTGCTTCTGTCATATTATGAAAACTTTTCAAATACGGTGCTTGAAGCAATGGCCTGCGGCTTGCCCGTGATTACTACCGACGTCGGCGGTTTTCCTTTGCAGGTGGAAAACGGGAAAAACGGTTTTCTTATACCTTATGGCAACAAGAATGCTTTTGTTTCAAGCGTTTACAGGATATATTCGGATATAAGCCTAAGGAAATCGATGGGAGAGACAAACAGAAGCTGTGTCAAATCGGGTTACCGGTGGGAAAAAACAGCTGAAAGATTGCTGGAACTGTACAAAAAGGTGACCGATGCCTGACAGAAAAAAAATTGTATTTATCATTCCCACTATGGAGGGAGGAGGCGCAGAAAGGACGGTCTCTAACCTGTTAAGATACCTTGACAGGGATAAATTCAGGCTTTCTCTTGTGCTGTATGAAAAAAAGGTTCAATATGATATCCCGGCAGATGTAAAAATTTTCTCCCTTGGAGTATCTCCTTCTCCGAATTTTTTCATAAAAGCATATAATTATGCGCTTCGTATTGTTAAAATTGCGGCAACACTTAAAAACATCAAGCCCGATACGGTTGTCAGTTTTCTGACAGATGTCAATATTTCGACGATACTGGCTGGGTTTCTATCACTTTCAAAGAGCAGGTTGGTTATATCGGAAAGAAACCGCATTGCCGCCGTTTATAACATAGGGTACCAGAAGATAAAGAAGTTCTTCGTAAGGTTTTTATACAGGTATGCCGACAAGATAATAGCTGTTTCCGAAGATATATCCGGAGAACTTACGGGCTGCGGGATAGACAGAGGAAAAATAACGGTTATCCACAATATGGCCGATTGCAAGAACATTGCTGTCTTATCAGGGGATAAAATAACAGAAACAAATGTATTTGACGGAAATGCGCCTGTAATTGTTACGGCAGGTTCTTTGACAAAGCAGAAAAACCACGCCCTGCTCCTGAAAGCTTTTAAACTCGTTCTGGAGAAGATGGACGCGGAACTGCTTATTTTAGGTGAAGGCCCCCTGCTTGCCGAACTCGAGAGCCGGGCGAGAGCGCTTCAAATTGAAAACAAAGTCACCTTTGCCGGCTTTCAGAAAAATCCCTTTAAGTATATTTCGAGGAGCGCTATCTTTGTGTTGTCATCGCTGTGGGAGGGCTTTCCTAATGTGCTTCCGGAAGCTTTTGCGTGCGGCACACCCGTAATATGTGTTGATTGCGGAAACATATGCAGGGAACTGGTAAAAGACGGGGTAAACGGATTCATTGTTCCCGGCCATGATAGTAAATTACTGGCGGAGTCCATCATAAGGTTATTGGAAGACAGGGTTTTATTGAAGGAACTTGCAGGCGGCGCTGTCGCGGCGGCGGGCGAGTATGATATTGAAAAAGGGATATCCCGGTACGAAGAGGCGCTTTTTTGAAAAATGAACTGATAAAACAGTTTAATATCAGCGAGACTCTGATAAACAGGTTCCATGTTTACGGCATCATCGCTTTGGTATCCGTGTTTCTGGGGTTTTTAATCGCGGTTGACTACCATATCTTCATTCTGCTGGTTTTAATCGGCCTGGCCGCGGTTTTCCTGTTTTACTTCGACTCGAAATATTCATATGTTATCTTTTTTATTACACTTATCTGGATGCCGACATGGGTGAATTCGTATTCTTTGTTCGGGATAAGGTTCGGTATCATTACGGTAAATTATCCTCTGGTTTTTCTTTTTATTTTTTTTATCAGGGATATTGTCGATATTTACACCAAGAAATCCGCCCCGGAGATAAATTATATTGACGGGCTCATTGTCATGCTGTTTCTGTGGACCCTGTTTTCTTTGTCAAAGTCCGTTTCCCCTGAAGGAAAACGGAGCTTTTATCTTTTCGGGTTCCCGCTGCTGTATTTTTTGTTTGCCAGATACTGTCCGCTGGGCAGGAAGGATTTCCTTGGCTGGATGAAAATCATAATCTTCTTTTCCCTGCCTATGGCGCTTTATCTTGTCTTTGAGATGATAACTGAGATAAATATCTTCTTCCCGCCGCAGGAAAGATATAAATATTTCAGTTATATGTATAAGGATTCCAGCGGTTATCAGCCTGGAGGCAGTTTTCTCGGGCCCAATGAGGCCGGCCTTTTCCTGTCGATGGCAGTGGCTATGTCTCTTTATTTTTACAATACCTGCGCCGCAAAGCTGAAGAAGTGGTGGATTGCGGCAATAGTGATTTTAAGTTCCGGCGTGGCAATAACATTATCGAGAAGCGCATGGCTGTCATTGCTGAGCGTTTATATAATGAACGTTTTTTTCAACGAGAAGAACAGGATTAAGTCATTTTATTATATTTTTACTTTTTTCATATGTTTTGCCATAGGTTTCCAGTTTTTTGACCTGCCGCGGACGGCTTCCGAAAGATTATTCGATAACGATACGATTGATGCCAGGATTGAGGTTTTTCACGATGCGTTGAACCAGATCAAGGATAACTGGCTGTGCGGTATCGGTTACGATAATTTCCGTTTCAGGCATTTCTGGATGGTAAAAGGCCCCACCCATAATGTTTTCACTTCTCTGCTTGTCGAACTCGGTATAATAGGGCTTATCCCTTTTGCCGCTGTCCTGGCGGTTATTTTCCGCCGCTGGAAGCTGTATTCGGATATTAGCGGCAGAGATAAAAATATCTTAACCATGTTTATCAGCATTTTTGTCGCATATGTTGTCACGGGTATGGCGCACAGCGTTAACCTTGCATATCATTCGAGTTCGCTGTTCTGGATTTTTGCCGCAGTTTATTTGAGCAACAGGGGAATACTAATAGCCGATCGTAATAATGAAGATACTTCTGATAAATAAATTCTTATACCCGAGAGGCGGAGATGCTATCAGCACTCTCGAAACAGGGCGGCTTCTTGAAAAGAAAGGCCATAAGGTATATTTTTGGGGGATGAAGCATCCCCTGAACCGGGAATTCGAGCACTCCGGGTGTTTTATTGATAATTTTGACCTGAACGCGAAGTTAAGTGTTTCCTCAAGACTTAAAGCGGCGGCGAATATACTGTATTCGCTGGAGGCAAAAAAGAAGATATCTTTTATGCTGGACGAATGCCGGCCCGATATTGTCCATATTAACAATATATCCCATTATATTTCGCCTTCCATCTTGCATGCTATAAAGAAAAAGCACATTCCTGTCGTGATGACCCTGAGGGATATGCAGATGGTCTGCCCGACTTATCTGATGCTGTCCGGCGCCCGGCCGTGCGAAAAATGCAGAAATGGCCGCTTTTTCTGGTGCGTTTTGAGAAAATGCACAAAAGGTTCCTACGCTAAAAGCGTTTTAAATGCCGTTGAGATGTATTTACACCATAAAATAATGCATATTTATGATGCTGTTGACATATTTATATCCCCCAGTATCTTTTTAAGGGAGAAAATGTCCGAGATGGGGTTTAAACCCGGGATTGTGCTCCTGCCTAATTTTATAGAGCTTAAAGAATATACGCCGGCAGATTCCGCGGGCATCCGGAAAATTGTTTATTTCGGGAGATTATCCCCGGAGAAAGGTGTGCTTACACTTCTAAAGGCGGCGAAAGATATTGGGGTAGAGCTTGATATAATAGGCGACGGGCCTATAAAGGGAGATATAGAGTCGTTTATAAGAAGCAACGGGCTTGAAAACGTCCGGCTGAGGGGGTTTTTAGGAAGGGAAGAACTCAGGGAGGAAGTCAGGGAGTCTTTTGCCGCTATAGTCCCTTCTGAATGTTATGAGAATAATCCCAGGTCAGTTTTGGAAGCTTTTGCGCTTGGCAAGCCTGTGATAGCATCGAAAATAGGGGGGATACCGGAAATTGTAAAAGACAACCGGACCGGCCTGCTTTTCGAGCCCGGAGATATTTCCGGGCTTGCCGGTAAAATCCGTTATGCGCTTGAAAACCCTGAGAAATTTGCGGAAATGGGGAGGGAAGCAAGATTGTCGGCGGAAAAAGACTATAATCCCGCCGCTTATTACAATAAACTTATGGAAATATACGGGGTTGCGTTAAGAAAGTATGCGAAAAAGAATTAGATATCCGAAAGAGGCGTGTTTTATTTCCACGTACAGGTGTAATGCGAAATGCGTGATGTGCGGGATATGGCAGAAACGCGCAGGGGAGGGAAAAGAAATCGGGCCGTCAAACCTGAAAAAACTTCCTTCCTGCTTTAAGCGGATTAATATCAGCGGCGGTGAGCCTTCTTTAAGAGATGACCTACCGGAGATCGTCGAAGCGCTAAGGTCTAAATCGCGTAAAATCGACATCAGCACGAACGGATATCTAACGGAAAAATTAGTGGAAACGGGCCGAAAATTTCCCGATACGGCTTTCAGGATAAGCCTTGAAGGCATGCAGGAGCTTAATGACAGATTAAGGGGTTTAAAGGGTGGGTTTGAGAAAGCTTTGGAGAGTATTGAAGAGTTAAGAGCGGCCGGTGTGGGAGATATAGGTTTAAGTATTGTTATTTCGGATAAAAATAAGAATGACCTGTTGAAATTATACCGGATGGCGGTGGAAATGGATCTGGACTTGAGCAGTTCCGTTATCCATAACTCTTTTTACTTCAATAAATTTGATAACAGGATTGAAAATATTGAAGGTACTATTATCGAAGTACAAAAATTTATAGGAGAACTTCTTCGTTCGAAAAGAAAAAATATCCGGCTGCGGGTGAAAGATTGGGGACGGGCTTTTATTGACTATGGTATTATAAAATATATTAAGGGAGAAAACAGGCCTATAGTGTGTTCTGCCGCAAAGGATTTTTGCTTTCTTGACCCCTATGGGAATATTATGGCGTGCAATGGTAGCGATGAACCATGGATTCTAGGGAATATTAAAAATGAATCTTTTGACCGGATCTGGTTTGGCGATAAGGCAAGGGAGATACGCGAAAAGGTTTTACAATGCAGGAAGAAATGCTGGATGGTCGGCAGCGCGCGGCCTGCAATGAGGTCCAAACCGTGGATTCCTGTCTTGTGGATAATAAAAAACAAGATAAAGCTTTCAATCGGGCGCGATATTTTAAATGAAAAATAATAAAAAAGGAAAACACATCGCTGTTATAGGCATAAAAGGTTACCCGCCCAGGGCAGGTGTGGATTTTGTCGCCGATGAAATTATCCAAAGCGCCTTAAACAACGGTTTTAAAGTCACGGTTTACGGCAAGAAGAGCTGCTGTAGTCCGGATTATAAACGCGAAAACCTCGAAGTCATTCCTGCCTTGGATATAAAAGGGAAGCACCTCAGCGCCTTTTCGTACGGGTTGTTTTCCGCGTTACATGCGCTTTTTTTCGGACACTATGACCTTATCCATCTGCATTGCGCGGATTACGGTTATATTGTCCCCTTGCTCAGAATGAAATTCAAAGTGTTGGGAACATCCCACGGAGCGGAATACAAACGCGACAAGTGGAACTTCCTTGCTAAAGCGTTCTTCAGGGTTGTGGAACGGCCTTTTATTAAGTATTCCAATATCTGCACATGTGTTTCAAGGAAACTGAGCGAAGACTACAGAGAGAAATACAGGAAAAAAGTTCTGTTTATCCCCAACAGGATAGATTTTGAAAGCATAGACCGCATCAAACACTTGCTGGACGGCAGGAAATGCAGGGAATACGGACTGGAGCCCGGCAAATATATCCTTTTTTGCGCCGGCAGAATAATACCGAGCAAGGGCTGTGATATGCTGCTTAAAGCCAGCGGGAATTTTGATTCGGACGCGCCTGTAGTGATAATTGGCAACATTAAGGACAGATATTACAGGAAATACCTGATGCAGTTAAAGAGGGAAAATACGGTTTTTATCGATGCAATAGAAGACCGCAAGACACTATTTGATATTATCAGGCATTGCCGGTTTTTTGTATTTCCTTCGACTTATGAGGCTATGTCTATGATGCTGCTTGAGGCAGCGGCGCTCGGCAGGGGTATCGTCTGCAGCCACATCCCCGAGAATGTCGACGCCATAGGCGAGAATGCCCTGTTTTTCAATTCTGGTTTCATAAGCGACCTGGCCGAAAAACTGAAGTATGCGCTGGAAAATCCCGCGGAAATGGATGCGCTGGGGAAAAAAGGGTATGACTGGGTCAGGGAAAACAGGAACTGGGAAAAATTCGCTCTTACATATATAGACCTGTATAATGAATTGCTGGGAGCGGGAAAATGAAAAATATTTTACGCGGGAGGATATTCGGAAAACCGAAAAGAGACAGTTATGCCTACCTGAAAAGAAAATTCGTGGAAAACGGGGATTTCCCAGGATGGGATAGAAGAGTCAGAAAAAGCGTGATCAAAAGGTTCGAGATAATAGACAGGAACATTAAGACAGCTACAACATCCTCGGATGGCCTGTTCCTTGCCGAATTTGTCTTTTCCATGAAAGCGGACGGGGATATTGTGGAGTGCGGCACGTATGCAGGGGCAAGCGCCGCAAAACTTTCGATCCTCGCGGAAATTACCGGCCGCAAACTTTATATTTTCGACAGTTTTGAAGGGTTGCCGGAGACCGGCAAAGAGGATATAACAGATTTTCATGCCAGAAGAAACTCCCAATGGGTAACACCGTGGGAAAAGGGGAGGTACAGAGGAGATATCGGGGAAGTTAAATCAAATATAGAAAAATACGGCAGTATAGAGGCCTGTGTTTTTAAAAAGGGTTTTTTCAGTAAAACCCTGAACAGCATAAACCTTCCCGGGAAAATCGCCCTGGCGTTTGTTGATGTCGATATAGCTTCTTCTGCCAAAATGTGCATTGCTTCGATTTGGCCGAGGCTGACGGCCGGCGGCCTTTATGTGTCTCACGATATTGCCTACCTGAAAGTTCTTGATTCGATTTTGGATAAAAATTTATGGGAATCGGTCTTCCATGAATTTCCGCCTGTTTTGTTCGGCGCCGGGTTCGGGTTATGTGATGCCTCTCCTCACATGGGTTTCTTCGTAAAAGGAGATATTTCCGGCGAATACATAAAAAGCCTGATGATAGATAAATAATTATATTGGCATTCCCTTAAATTACTCTGGAATATAGGGCTTGAATCTGATAGAATTCACCTCTTAAATACAGTCAGTTAAATAATATACTTATGATTGCAATCTATAATATCATTTTTCATATAGGTTTTCTGTTTATGCTTCCCGTTTTCCTGTTCAGGATGCTATACCTGAACAAGTACAGGGCGGGGTTGCCGCAGAGGTTCGGTTTCTACCCGCAGGAAGTAAGACGGAAACTGCGGGGGGACAAAACTATCTGGATTCACAGCGTATCTGTTGGGGAAGTTATTGCCGCGCAACCGCTTATAGCTCTCTTAAAATCAAGATACCCTGAGAGTGATTTTGTTGTCAGCACGACTACCAATACCGGCAATCAGGTTGCGCAGAAGTATGCGGGCAGCAACGATACTGTAATATACTATCCGATTGATTTCCCATGGGCCGTAAAGAGAGCGGTGCAAGCCGTTAATCCGAAGTTATTCATTATGCTTGAAACAGAACTATGGCCGAACATGATAAGAACGATGGGAATCAATAATGTGCCCGTATTCCTTGTTAACGGGCGGGTTTCCGATAATTCATACGGATGGTATCGAAAAGCTGTTCCCGTATTGAAAGTTGTTTTTAAATATATATCCGCTTTTATAATGCAGGCGGAACTCGATGCTGAGAGGGTAACCAGCCTGGGCGCGTCCCCTGAAAAAGTATCTTATGCGGGAAGCCTGAAATATGAAAGCGCCATTGGAGACGAGCCCGAAGCGGATGAGATAATGGGAATGGCTTCCGATCTGGGAATCCAGGCGGGCGACACGGTGATTATCGGCGGCAGCACCCATGAACGTGAAGAGGAAATGCTGATAAAGGCTTTTGGAAAAGCGAAAAAAGAATGTGTTTCCGCCAAATTGATTCTGGCGCCGCGCCATCCCGAAAGATTCAGCAGGGTCATAGCTCTTGTAAAGGAAAGCGGTTTTGTGTATTCAACGAGAAAGAAAATCAGGGAGTTCAATTCGGAGGAGAGGAAGAAAAGGGAGATCATAGTCCTTGATACCATCGGAGAGCTGAAAAAAGTGTATAATCTCGGAAACATTGTTTTTATAGGGAAAAGTATGTTTGGCAGGGGGGGGCAGAACATACTGGAGCCCGCCGCGGCGGGGAAAACGATAATTGCCGGCCCCCATATGGAGAATTTCAGGGATATTATGACGCAATTTATTAATGCAAAGGCCTGTGTAATTGTAAATAATGAGATTGAATTTGAGGAAAAACTGGTATCCTTATGTAGGGATAAAGCTGTGTCGAAGGAATTTGGTCGAAGGGCCAAAAACCTGGTTGTAGCCAATTGCGGAGCTGCATCGAGGATAGCCGATAAGATTACCAATATGTAAGTA
>JAFGBE010000014.1 GCA_016933315.1 Candidatus Auribacterota bacterium | reverse complement strand
GAGGAGTTTTATGTCGAGCATGTTAGGCCCGTCACATGGCGCCTTTGACGGATTGTCGTGAACCTCCATAAATATAGCGTCACAGCCGGACGCTACTCCGGCGCGCGCCAACGGAGCAATAAATTCGCTCTGCCCTCCCGAAGAGCCGGAACATCCGCCGGGCAACTGGAGGCTATGTGTGACGTCAAGAGCTACCGGAGCCCCGATTGAACCAAGAAGGCAAAGGCTTCTTATATCGCAAACAAGATTATTATAACCGAAAGAATACCCTCTCTCCGTAACTATTATATTCTTGTTTCCGGCTGATTCCGCCTTCCCGACTATGTATCTCATATCCCACGGGGCTATAAACTGTCCCTTTTTTATATTCAGTGGCTTCTTTGTTCCGGCTGCCTTCACCAGGAGATCCGTCTGTCGGCAGAGAAAGGCCGGTATCTGTATGATATCGACAACCTCCGCCACTTCATCAACCTCAGATTCGCGGTGAACATCTGTTATAAGCGGCAGGCCGAATTCCTTTTTGACTTTTTTCAGGATATCAAGCCCTTTCTTTATCCCGGGGCCACGGAATGACTCCAATTTCATCCTGTTCGCCTTGTCATATGACGACTTGAATATGAGCCCAATCCCTTCCGACTCCGAAATCCTGCTCAGCTTCCCGGCCATTCCAAGACAGTGCTTCTCGTCTTCAATGACACAGGGCCCCGCTATCAAAACCAAAGGATTTGATGCGCCTATCTTAATTCCTCCCACAACAACAGGATTATTCATGCCGGCCATTCTCCCCTTCAATATTACCTGTTAAGGATAAATTGTTCCGCCTTTTTAAGGTCCTCGGGCGTATCAACTCCTAAACCCGAGTAATCGACTTTTTCAACATAGATGTCATTTCCCGATTCCAGTATTCTCAATTGTTCAAGCTTCTCAATACCTTCCAGCCCTGAATGCTTCATTTTAACAAAATCACCCAGAAAACTTTTCCTCATACAATAAATCCCGAGATGCTTCAGCCACCTCTTATCGGCGGACATATCCCGGTAAAAAGGTATCATACTTCTGGAAAAATACATCGCATAATTATTTTTATCCACAACAACTTTTACAATGTTTGTGTCTGCAGCTTCTTTTTCATCCCTAATTTCCACGGCCGCAGTGGCAATCTGGACAGAATGATCCCCGGACAACCTGTTTATCAGGGCGTCTATTATTTCGGGTTTCATAAACGGTTCATCCCCCTGCAGGTTGACAACTATATCGCATTCTTTTTTGAAAACTACCTCGGAAACCCTGTCGGTGCCGGATACATGTTTTTTTGATGTCATAACCGCGGTAAAACCAGCCTGTTCCACAACATCCTTAATGCGCGCATCATCCGTAGCCACAATCACCTCATCCGCGCTCTTTGATTTTTCGGCGGCTTCGCAGGCCCACAGCACAAGAGGTTTTTCCCCGAGCAAAACCAGTGGCTTGCCGGGAAACCTTGTCGATTCATATCTCTCGGGTATAACAATCAAAGTTTTCATAAACAATAACTTTTAAGCTCCTAGAATAGTTACTGCGTCTTTTATTGCCTCGACGACAAAATCTGGTTTTACGCCGCATTTCTTCAGTGTTTCTCTTCCGTTCCCGGTCAAGACCAGAATAGTCTTACAGCCGGCATTCTTGCCGGTTCTTATATCACTTTCGCGGTCTCCTATAAAGAAAGAATCCGGCAGTGAAATCTCATGCTTATCGGCAGCGTTTTTTACCATATACGGCGACGGCTTTCGGCAAAGGCACCTGTCCTCCGGTAAATGAGGGCAAACAAGAATATCCGAAATACCTATGCCGTTTTTTTTGAGTTCCGCATATATCTTGTCATGGACCTTTGCCAAATCACTTTCCTTAATATACCCCCTGCCCAGTCCCGACTGATTAGTGACTATGAAGATTTTAAACCCCAGAGCGCTGATATCTTTAAGCGCTTTTACGGCCCCTTCATAGAAACTGAAATCTTCAGGCCTGTTTATAAACCCGGGATCATGATTCAATGTGCCGTCCCGGTCAATAAAAACAGCTTTTTTTAAAACCATATAAGTACGTCGTCCCGATCAGTGCTTCTGTATTACAGCGGATCTTATCTCTTCTATTGTTGTTGTAGCCGTGCCTAATTTACCTACCACAATCCCGGCGGCGTAATTCGCTATTACCGCGGCTGTCCTTATATCCGAACCCACTGCAAGAGCCGCAGTCAGGGCCGATATCACGGTATCGCCGGCTCCTGAAACATCATACACTTCACGCGCCACGGACGATATCTGGAAAGGTTTCTTTCCTTTTTCAAACAGACACATTCCTTTTTCGCCCAGCGTCATTAAAACATACTTGATTCCGAACTTGTCCAGAAGTATATTCCCCGCCTCATACAATAAATCGTCTCTTTTGGCATCTATGCCGGCAAATGTAAACCCTTCCGTGTGATTGGGGGTAATAACTGTTCCGCCTGAAAGGCTGAATAATCTGTTTATCTTCGGATCAAAAGTAATCACCTTGTCTTTATTGCGGGCAATCTTTATTAAACCGCTGATCAGCTCCTGCCGGACTAAACCTTTCCCGTAATCTTCAACGATAATAGCGCCGTAATTATTCGTGTTCTCATCCGCAAATTTCAGGATATCCGATATCACCTTAAGCCTAACCTCATGGGTCTGCTCCCTGTCAAACCTTACAACCTGCTGCTGATGGGCTATAACCCTGGTCTTTACGATGGTATCCCTGTCCGAGAGCACTTTCAGGCCATTTAAATCTATTTTCTGCGAATGCATTATATCGCATAGTTTTTTCCCGCTGGAATCATCCCCTATTACACCGCAGAGATAACTCGTTACATCGAGACTTCTAAGGTTATTTGCGACATTTGCGGCGCCGCCGGGCATAAAACTTTCCCTCGCCACTTCCACAACAGGAACCGGGGCCTCAGGGGAAATCCTGTCAACTTTACCCCAGATGAAGCAGTCAAGCATCACATCTCCCACAACAAGGACTTTTGCCTTCTTCATTTTATCCAAAACTTTTAATATCTTTTCTTTTTTCACACGCTTCACAGTTCCCGGCCTTTCTTTATCATAACAGTATATTCTATCACTTAGAACCCCTGTTTTCCATGTTCAGCATCTCAAGCGCCTTGGAAGCAACAAGAGAAACAGGGATATCTGTCATACACTTGAGCTTGGGACATTTCCTTTTGAAACACGGGGCGCACGGAAGTTTAGACCTGAATATGAATATGCCTTTCCCTACAGGCCCTGTCCTTTCAGGCGACGAAGGCCCGTAAAAACATATCATCTTTTTACCCAGCGCCGCCGCCAGGTGCATCGCACCGTTGTCATTCGTTATTACAAGGTCACTTAAAGACAGGATCCCCGCAAGAGATAACATATCTGTCTTACCGCACAGATTAACGGCCTTTTCACAGCCGTAGGCAATTCTGTTGCCTATCTCTTCTTCATCCGCTGTCCCGGTTATTATCATGCGGGCGTCAACCTTATCCCTCAAGAAGAAAACCAGTTTTCTGTAATTTTCCACATCCCATCTCTTTGAAGGCCACTGCGAGCCTGGCATAAAACATACTTTAGGCCCCTTTGTCCCGGGTTTAAACCACACAACTTCCCCCAGTTTCAGGGTGGGATGAGGGACATTAAGGCGGTATATGATATCCTGTTTTCCATCTTTCCCCGCAACTTCGGATACAAGCCCCATATACCTTTCAACCGAATTGACCGAATCCCGGCGTATCCGGCATTTCTGCGTGTAGCAAAGGGAGGCAAATTCCCTTGCATCCGCAAACCCGGCCTTGATTTTAGCGCCGCTGAGCCAGGTTATCAGCCCGCTTCTGAACAACCCCTGGAAATCGAAACAGATATCGAATCTTTTCATGCGGATTTTTATTATAAGAGCTATCATCTCAATCAATGTCACCGGCAGAAACAATATGTTTCCCCATTTGTCTCTTTTGAAATCATAAATCTCGTTAACTACATCGACCATCCCAACAATTTTCCTGAATTTATCCGAAACAACCCATGATATTTCCGATTCAGGTATGAAACTTTTTATAGCCCTTACCGCAGGGATTGTCTGAATAACGTCCCCCAAAGCACTGGGTTTTATCACAAGAACTTTTTTTATCGGATTCACAAACAAACCCCCGCCAAAAATCAGATTTCCCCGGCCTCCCGCTTATATCGGGCGGGCAGGCTTCTGATTTCGGCAAAATAACTTTTTAAAAATATATCTTTATACTCCCTTTTCAGAGTATCACCTATATTATCAATTAACCTTTTCAAATTCTTCACTTTTTTTTGCGTGTTTAGAGCCCTGGAGAATTGCACCCTATCGGTATCAAGTATGGAAACAGCCATGCATTTCCTTTCAATAAATATATTTCCGGGCTTTGTATCCCTGTGATAAATACCCTTGTTGTGCATATCCGCGAAGAATTTTCCCGTATTCTCCATTGCTTTTCTCTTTTCTTCCCGGGACAGACCTTCCTGCCTTAAAAATTCGTCTATCCGGACAATATCCTTTTTGTTTTCGGCTATAAAATACCCGGCGCCGTTCCCTGACACCGACATTAAAGCTTCCGGAGTGGATATCTTCCGTATTTTCAATCCCACAGAGCCTTTCCATGAATTCAGGGCTTTGACGCCGGGAAAAGAAAAAACCGAAGTCCTGTTATACCTTTTTATTACAAGGTCGCACTCCCTGTAATCCACCCTTCTGACGGAAGTTTTTATATCGTCCTTAATAACTTCAGCCGCAGCAAAAAGCTTTTCGATGTCCGGCACAAAATCCGCTCCTACATATTCTGAGAATTTCTTCAGCGCAACACACTTCATGCCTTTGACCCTTGTCAGCGAATAATTTTCTTTGTTCTCTACGGCTTTTTTATCCCTCCTTTTCCATAATCTATAAAAGTATTCGTCGCTCATTCTTTCGATGTCTTCGAAAAATACTCTGAAATCCGCCCCGAAGTATCCTTCGAAGAACATCAGCTGATACTTCCTGCCGAGGTTTTCTCTCAGAAACATATTAATATTAGCAAGGTTCCTGGAAATTAGCCGGGCCGGAACCTCGGAATCAAAGCATTTTACCCTCTGGACATCTATCAAATACATCTGAGCTCCGGAAACAAGGATGTTATCCAGGTGAAAATCGGCCTGGTATATTCCCTTTTTATGCAATTCCCTGACAAAGCCGCAGAATTTATCCATTAAAGTGTCAGGGGCTTTCCTGATTTCTTCTGAGAGTGTCCGGGCCCCTGCAACTTCCTCGGATATAAAAATGCCGCCGTCTTTCATATCCCGGGAGGAGAAAGTCCCGGCCGCCAGAGAACGGGGAACCCTTATGCCTTTTTTGGAAAGCAAAACACCATTTTCATATTCCTTTAAAGACTTGTTCTTTTTAAAACAATACCTTAAAAAGTCGATAACTGTCGGATTCAAATATAATTTTACATAACACTGCTTTCCTCCTAACAGCCCCCTGAGCAATATCCTTGCATCCGACTTATTGACCAGCTCGAAACCGGCAAAGGCCTTCAGGTCATCCGGAATATTCCCGATTTCAGGGTCACGGCATTCCCATATTATGCCCGCGCTATTCACCGGTAAGCCCCCAATCCCTCCGCAGCCCCAGCAAATGCCACATGAACAGATAACATGACAAAATAAGCTTGCCCCTCAAATTCCTGATGAGAAAAACCGTGGCGATATTCCCCGCCAGATAAAGGATCGACCTGGATAGCAGCAGTATGATAAGGCACGCTTTCAAGGCAACTTCCCCGGAATAACCATAGTGTTTTCTGAAATACTTATATCTCGAAAGATAATATTCAACTCTTGCATGCAGCAATTTGGCGCCGGCGGTCTTGCCCTGGAAATGGACAACTTTTACGCCGGGAAACATAAAAATCTTATATCCGGCTCGGCGCATCCTCAGGCAGAAATCAGACTCTTCGAAAAAGAAAAAATATCTCTCGTCGAAACCGCCGAGTTCCCTGAAAACCCCGCTTTTCACCACCATAAAAGCTCCGACGAGGCTTTCCACCTCAAACGGCTTCGTTGCCTGTCCCGCTTTCCGCCTGAAAGACTTAAGTGAAAATATTTCCAGCAGGGACTTATTAAATATCTCAGTCGTAAAACACGGGGTTTTACCGAATGAGTTCTGTTCCGAACCGTCGCTGTTTAAAAGCATGGCTCCGGCGGCGGCAGCACGTTCATCGGAGCTTAAAAAAACTGTTAAATTATCAACTCCCGTCCTGAGTTCAGCATCGCTGTTGATAAAGCACACGAATTCCCCTGACGCCTTTTCAAAAGCCCGGTTGCACGCGCGGGCAAACCCCAGATTCTTTTTTGATGCCAAAAAAAGGATATCTTCCCTTTTTTCCAGGCTGCGGATGTTGCCTTCTTGCGAACCGTTATCAAACACGATTATTTCATAGCCGGAAACCGAATTCTTTATCACAGAATCGATGCAACTTAAAGTAAGCTTTTCCGTATTATGATTTATGATGATATACGTTATTGTAAAACTTGCGGTATCAGTATGCATTTTTAAAGGCTTTTAATGTCATAAGTATTATTCTAAGGTCGAACATAATAGACCAATTTTCCATATAATACAAATCATGTTTTATTCTCTCTCCCAGGGAAGTATCCCCCCTGTAGCCGTTTACCTGCGCCCATCCCGTAAGTCCGGATTTTACCCTGTGCCTCGCCATATAATAAGGTATCTGCTCTTTAAACTGACAAACAAAATGAGGCCTCTCGGGCCTCGGCCCGACAATGCTCATGTCACCTTTTAAAACATTCCAGAACTGTGGTATTTCATCTATGTTGTATTTCCTCATTATTTTACCGACTTTCGTTGTCCTTTCATCATCTTTCCTGGCCCACACAGGGCCTGTGCTGTCTTCAGCGTCCGGCTTCATGGATCTTAGTTTATACAGGTTGAATTCCCTGCCGTCTTCGCCGACTCTTTTCTGCCTGTAAAAAATCCCCCCTCCGGAAGCAGCCTTTATCAATAAGGAAAAAACAAGGAGAACCGGGGAAAAAACAATCAGTCCGGCCAGTGAGCCGAAAACATCAAAAACCCTTTTTAATATCCTGTTGCCCACGTGGTCAAGGGGAAGGTCTTTCTGTCTCATTATCGGGATCCCGTTTATCTCTTCAAGCCCGAGCCTCGCGACCGTCATCTGCATAACATCGGGTATCATTTTCCAGGTTATGAGCTCTTTCGAGCACTTGATTATAAAATTCACTATCTTTTCATGCGGAAGGGTTGAAAGCGTCAGGATAACTTCATCCGCCTCATCCTTTGAAAAATGTTTTTCCACATTATCCAGGGTATCGACAACCCTGACACCGGCAATTTCCCTGCCCAGCATCTCAGGGCGGGGAGAAATAAAACCTATAACTTTTGAGACATACTGCGCGTTATCTTTGAGTGTAAGCGCAATACGGATAGCGGTATCGTCGGTGCCTATTATCAGAACCCTTTTTTTGTTGGATATATTCTCAAGCATCCTTATCCTTAAGGCGCTGATTGCAAACCGGAAAACATTCAACAGTATGATTGAACTCAGAAATGAAAGGCCAATAACAAGCCTTGAATAGGAAAAAGCCCTGTATAAAGTGGAAGCCGCCAGAAGGGCTACTGTTCCCCAGAAAACGGCTTTTGTAATGTTACCCGCTTGGTTCCACCTGGATTCGATGCTTGATATATTATAAAGCCCGAAGTGGGCAAAAATCAATATCCAGATAAAAACAGCTACAGGCACAGCCTGAATATACGCGCTAAGTTCAGGCACGCCTTTGGGCGCGCTGATAAAAGTGTGGAACCTGAAGTAATAAACAAAAATAAAACTCAGAAACACCAAGACGGCATCGCCGACAAGCAGCACTATTTTAAGAAGGAAATCACTTCTTTTTGATTTCACCGATTTGTCTCCCTTTTTCAAAACCTTTTCGCGACCTGTCCGTCACGAAATCTTTAAATTCGGATAAGAACCTGCCGCGGTTGAATTTTTCCGCATTGCTCCTTATATTTTCAGGCTTAAAAAATCCGCAGCTGTCTTCAAATAACTTTACCGCTTCCACAAGAGCATCATCCTTCTGCTCGTAGAAAAACACTCCCGTGGGATTATCATTCTTAAACTTATCAAAAGGCCTCACTGTTTCCGTCTGTCCTCCCCTGCCGTATGCTATAACGGGTTTCCCGGAAGCCTGGGCTTCCACGGGCGTGATGCCAAAATCCTCCTCGCCGGGAAAAATAAACGCTTTGCACCTGCTGTAATATTCCCTTATTTCATTATCCCCCACCCAACCTAAAAACTCAATATTAGATGATGCCGTTTTTCTCAGGCATTTTTCATCCTGCCCGGACCCTATCACAATCAACCTCTTGCCAAGCTTGTTAAAAGCCCTTATCGCAAGGTCAACTTTTTTATATGGCGCAAAAGCGCTGACAACAAGATAAAACTCCTCGCTTTTATTGTTATAAAATTTTTCAGTATCTACGGGAGGATATATCACCGTTGAATCCATATTATACCTCTGCAAGATCCTCTTTTTAACGTTCAGGGAATTGGCGACAAAATAATCTATTCTGCCGGAGTTTTCTATATCCCAGTTTTCAAAGCGCTTAAGGAGCGGCTTCAGCGCCAGGTACCTGATTTTGCCGAAGCTTCCCCTGTCGAAATAAATCCTGGCCATATCCGAAACATACCTCACAGGAGTATGACAGTAACATATATGTTTCTGGTTTCGCGCGGTTTTCACGCCTTTCGCCGCACAATGGCTGCTGCTTATAACCAGATCATAACCAGAAAGATCAAAATTTTCCACGGCACCCGGGAATAACGGAAGCAAATACCTGTAAAAAGAGCAGGAACCTGGGATTTTCTGAAGGTATGAAGTCAGAATCCTGTGTTTTTCAATTTTTTCGGAAACACTCCCTCTCCTGTGGAATAAAGTGAATATATCGGCATCCGGAAATAAGTCGCACATCGCATCGAGGCACTTTTCCCCGCCTCTCATTCCGGTAAGCCAATCATGCACTAGAGCGACCCTGCAACTCATTTCAACAACTCCTCATATAGAGATAAAGTCCGGCGGCCCATCATTTCATACGAATATTGTTCCGCTGTTTTAAGCCCTTTCTGAACCAGATCACGCCCCAGCGAATCGTCTTCCAGTAATTTCAGCATTGCTCCTGCCATAGCGTCCGCATCAAGGGGATCCAGCAGCAGGGCCGCATCTTTTACTATCTCGGGCAGAGAAGACACGTTAGTTGTTATGACGGGGGTAGAAAGGGCCATCGCTTCGACCGGAGGATATCCAAACCCTTCGTACATAGAAGGAAAAACAAGCATCCGGGCTCCTTTCACCGCATTATATAAATCCTTCGAAGTCATATCAGGCGCACATATTATATCCTTGCCGGGTTTTATACCGTGGCCGGAAAGAAACTTTTCCTCCGCCCCGCCTAAAAGCATCCTGAGAGGCAAGGCGCTTTTTGAAGACGCTTTCCTGAAGGCCCTCACTGCCGTTATAAGGTTCTTATGCGGTTTCGGATTGCCGACACAGATAATAAAATCGCCCTCTATCCCAAATTTGCTGCGGACATATGCCTTCGGGTCGCCAGCGGCCAGCTTCCTCACCCGTTCGAGATCAAGGCCGTTATGAATCACCTTTATTTTTGACTTATCCAGCCCCAGAAAATCAATAATATCCCTCTTTGAATTTTCTGAAACCGTAATCACTTTTGCCGCCTTTTGGGCTGCCCTTTTTACTATCAGCTTGTAATATGCCCTGTGCAAACGGGAATAATCATAAGAAAATTTCATATGTATCAAATCATGGATGGTCATCACAAAAGGGCAATTGACTAATAAAGGCGCTGAAAAAGAAGGGATATGGTATAAAGAAGGCCTCAACCTGCCTATAACGCGCGGCAGCAGGACCTGCTCTGAAACGGAGTACATCGGAATCCCGGAAAAAATGATTTCCATTTTTCCGCTTTCGAAATCAATTATATTATTTTTCGGCGCCAGGACTCTGAAGACAAACTCCGATTCTCCCCTTACCAAAGCCTTCAGCAGGTTATACGCATGCACGGCAATACCATGGTCCAGAGAACTCAACATCCTGGCATCGAATACTATATTCATATCTTGTCTATTATGCTCCTTATCTGCCGGTATATTTCAGATTCGGTGATATTTTCCATACACGGGTGTCCCTTTACACGGCAGTCAAACGAACAACACGGGGAACAGGGAGTGTTCTTATAAATCACATTAACATCCCTGCCGCGCGGCGCCCAGCGGGAAGGAAGGTTCGCCCCGCTGAACAGTATAATACTCGGGACATCCAGAGCCGCGGCAATATGGGACGGCCCGGAATCAGTGCCTACAAAAAGAACCGCCTGCCGCAAAACAGCGCCGAGCTGGGAGAGTGTAGTTTTACCGCCCAAATCGGTAACTTTCCCTTTCTCTGAGAGGGATTTTGTTAGATTCTGTGTTTCGGAAGCGCTGCCGGCAAGAACCACACTTAAATCTGTGTTCTTCAGCATCGATATAAGGCGCGCAAATTTATAGGGATGCCACCTTTTGGAAGCGGCCCCCGAACCGACATGCAATACAACATATTTTCCGGCCTCCAGCCCGAACAGCCTCCGTACATCCATGTCTTCCTTTTTTATGAAAAATTCCGTTTTCGGAGAAAGGTCGGGACAACCCAGGGCCCTGGCTATATTCAGGTTAATATCAACTTCATGGCTTCCGAACTGATACTCGGGAACCGTATCTGCCATAAACGCGCCGCCCGTAATACCGTAAGACACTATATGCCGCACACCGGCCGCCCGCAATAGGAATATTTCCCTGATGTCCCCTCTTACGCTTATGCCAAGATCATATTTTTTCTTCCTTACAAGCGCGGCAATGCTTAAAACGGAAGGAAACCCTATCCTGGTTTTTATATCGCGCTTGTATATATTTGTTTTTACAATGAAAATATTGTTAATATGCGGGTTCCCCGCAATAGCTTCCTCTCCCCACGGGCTCACATAAACGTCTATGTTCGCATACTTGTATTTACTTCTCAAAGACCTCAAAAGAGGAGTGGTGTTTATGATATCTCCTATATGGTCAAATCTCAGGACAGCTATGTTCCCGGGTTTTTCGGCCAACGGCCTCTTCAGCCAGCCCGGAAAATAAAGGGCTCGGCCGAAGAAATCAAGTAAACCCACAAAAAATTTTAACCGCTTTTTCCTAAAGATATATTTCATGGGCGATATCAGCTTTCCGTGTTGACCCGGCGATACGCATTAACCGTAATTTCAGCAACCCTTTCCCAGCTGAAATTTTTGCCGATGTAATTCTGCAGGCTGTTTGTTTTGCTGGAATTGGCGGCCTCGGTAACCGCCCCGCAGATATCGACGGGCTTTGAAGGATTAACATAAAGGACAAAATCCTTGAAATACTCTCTCGTGCAACCCCCTGAAGTTATCACAATCTTTGCTCCCGACAGGGCTGCTTCAAGGGCGGATAAGCCCGGAGTCTCAAACCAGGAAGGCATTAAAAACACATTACACGCCTTATATGCGGACTTAAGCATGGGGTCGTCATGCTCCATCCGCCCGAGAAAATGGACATTGCCGCCTGCCAGTTTCCTGCATAGATTATAGTAATCCGCATACATAGACACATAATCCCCTATAATTACAAGCGGCCTGTCGGTGTCTTTAAAAGCCTTTATCATATTTACAATGTTCTTCCTGGGTTCTATTCTCCCCACATATAAGACAAAATCTTTAATGTTATATTTGCGGATAAATAATTTTTCATCGCCGTCTTTGAACGAAAGGTCAACCCCGTTGGGCACAACAAAAAACTTATCCGGCCTGATTGAAAACAGCCTGCTTATCTGGTCCGCTTCCATACTGGAATTAGGGAGCAGCAAATCCGATATCTCAAACATCCTTCTCCTCATTGACGGGAATCCGGGAAATACCAGTTTGACCAGGTATCTCAATGTATTTTTATACGGCGACGCAGTAAAATCAGGGGAATGCCAGGCGCTCCTGAGGTCATACCAGCAAATCGTGGAAAGCACATTTTTCAGGCCTTTTGATTTTGCGGCTTCCATGACATCGAGAGCATATTTTACAGACCCGAATGTATGTAATACGCCGTAATCCCCCAAATCCGTCTTCCACTGGTCGAAAAAATCCACCTGTAAGCCGCGTTTCTCAACAAATTTCTTCGTCTGCAGCATCTGGATTTCTCCCCCGCCCGGATTCTGGAAAGCGGAAGGATACAGGTTATAAAGCATCTTCATTTCTTCTCCCCATCTCCCCTGACCCTGATAAGATCCCTCAATTTCGCATACTTATTGAATGTATAAAACGAAGAGAAAACCTCAAAAATATAACTTCTTATGCCGTCAAGAAAACCCATTTTTACTATATAACCCCTCAGGAAAACAAGCATCGGTTTTATCACG
>JAFGBE010000107.1 GCA_016933315.1 Candidatus Auribacterota bacterium | reverse complement strand
ATAGCAAGTATAAGGGGACCCTGGTCTATCCCGATAACTTCCTGCGCTACATAACCGTTATCAAGGTTAAAACTGTCCCAGAAGCCGTATCCCCCTTCATATTCGTCTTTCCAGACCAGCCTTTCTCCATTGTCATCTTTTAAACTATAATAATACCTCAGGGCTTCCATAACCTCTCCGGGCATAAAAGGCAGCGAAGAGCCTGCGCCATAAGGAGGCATCGTGCCGTCACCGGGATCGTCCCAATTATCCCCCTTTGGCATAGCTCCTATGACAAGATAACCGCTCTTGCCCGCGCATGCGGAAAGCCCCCAGCTGTTCTCCCCGAACGCCTTGAATTTATCTTTCCTGTCTATGCAGTAAAGACGGGCGGCTTTTGTCGCCTCGACCGTATTTTTATGCCAGTCAATAGCCGAGTTCTGGAATCCGAATTTAGAAGGATTATCCTTCCCGAGCTGTGAGAAATCTATCCAGCAGTGGGCAAACTGATAAGTGAACGTGCACCCGCTCCAGCTGTAAACGAAAAATCCTGTAGGCTCATACCCTTCCGTTTTAGGCTGGTACCTGCCCATATACCTTTTCCATGAATAGAAAGCCGCAGGATCGATTCTATGTTCCTCCGAGGGCGCCGAGATTCCCAGGACAGTGCATATAATGCTTTCATCCGTGTAGAAATCCCATGCCGAATGGAATGTCCCGCTTCCGCTGATATTGTCCGGATCCGACGGTTTCCACGCCATAAATATCATATTCCTGTTTTTGTCGAGGGCGGCTTTCCAATCCGCTTCTTCTATCATCTTATCCGCTTCTTCTTTTATTTTTCCCCCAAAATACTCGCCGGCCGTAATAACCCCCATCAAAAGCAGGCCCGAATCAATCGTGGACATCACTTTCTCATAACCCTCTCTTGAAGGACTCCCGTCAAAATCAAGGTAATGGAAATAAAGGCCGAACTTTTTCGTGCCGCCGTTAAGCGCCTTCAGGATATTCAACACTCTTTCCTCGATAACATCCCTGGGCAGATATTCCCTTTCAGCCGCAACAACCATAGCCGAAAGCCCGAACCCGACTGAAGCAACGCTGACAAAATTTGCCCCTGTCTTATCTTTTATAAGGCCGGTGACCTGGTCCGCTTCGTCCCAGAAAAACCTGAAACCCGCGCGCTGGACCATATCCAGAAATTCATCGTCGGAAAGTTCCTCCACTTTTACTACAGCCGCGCCGGATTTTTCGCTCTCGTTCAACGAAGCGTCAAGGACTGAAACATAATACGAGTAATTATCCCCTGTTTTAACGTTCTTATCCTTGAATAATTCCACTCCTACCGGTTTCTCGTTCAGTTTTTTCAGGGTCTTCCCGCTATCGGACGAACGGTAAATATTATAACCTATGACATCATTCTCACCCGCGGCATCCCATATTATAAAAACCCTGTCTTCCCTGTCATCCGCTTTCGATATGTTAACTTCCTCAGGCGGAATGCCGTCGGATTCGAAAGGCTCTATCTTCAGGAAAGAGATAACAGGCAACCCGTATCTGGCTTGTGATTTAATATTCAATTGCCCGTCTTCAACCCTGGTGATAAATTCATCCGCGAACAACTTATTTTTGCCCGCGCGCGCAAAAATATCCAGATTGTTCAATACTCTCCTGCCCTCGATATAGACACTGAAGTTTCTCCTGAAAATCCTTTCGCAGTCCGGCTCCACGAATCCAAATGTCAATTTATAGATGCCGTCAGGGACATCATATATATACTCATCGAAACCTTCCCTGAGCGTAACGGAAGGCCCGCTTAAACCGTCTTCAGACTCCCTTGATATCCCCCCGACATAACCTCTGCCCGAAGCTATATTATAACTTTCATCCTTCAGGTATTTTTCCCCGTTTTCATCCTCTGTTTCCTCTCCCCCGCAATTAACCAGTATGGTAAGGTCTCCTGCCGTATATTCACGGGGAGAAGCTTCGGCAGGCTCTGAGGCATCACTTTCATTGCCGAAAACATCGACTGCTTTAAGGGAATAAAAATAAATTTTGCCGTTTTCCACGTTCCTGTCCACATACGCATTGCATTGAACCATCTCACCGCTTATTTTTTCAAACAGCCCTTCCGGCGCATCAGACCTGAATATGTAATATCCGTCAATGTCGATTTCCCCGTTAGAAGGCCACAGAAGGCCGACCGCCGAATCCCTGTTGAAGATTTCAGGCTGTCCGGGATGGGCGGGAGGAACAGCATCCGGCGGGATACTCTCTACATATAAACCGGAGATCTTTGCGTTATCGACGGACGCTTTCGATGATATATTCAATTGTCCGTCCATCACTTTGACGGCAAACTGCAGTATAACCGCCTTATTCATCCCGTAACCGGAAACGATATCCAGATTTTTTATTACATTTTTACCCTCAACCTCTATATCGAAAACCCTTTTGCCGGGCTCTTCAAAATAAAACTCGGTAAAATAAAGGGTCACAAGATAAACTCCTTTGGGGACATCAAACTTATATTCATTAAAACCCCATCTTTCGGACTGGAAAAGAGGCAGGTCTTTGGTCCCTTCTATAAAATTCTGCGAAGCCGCGTGATTTCCTCCGGAATATCCGAAACCGAAATTTTCCTGGTAGGGCAAATCCATCTCGAATTTTTTGCCGTCAACAGCCGTATAATCTTTGCCGCCGCAATTAATACCTTTACGGTAAACCTCATCAGAAAAAGAAGATGAAGATAATGTTACTACGGACAACAAACATATAAGTGCAATTCTGTAAACTATGCTCATTTCCATCCTCCGCGCATTATTTTTATGCTAAATGACTCCACAGGTTCAGTTATCTTCGCTCTGGCCAAATCCTTCTCAACGGATATCTCCGACTTAACGGAACAGCTCACTTCACAATCACCGGGCAGGTTCAATTCTACGACCGGATTTGTGTTGCCCTCGCATGAGAAACAAACCAGAATGCCCGAATTTTCTTTCTTAACCCCTGTCACCTCGGCTGTCGCAAACCTTATGCTTACGCCGTTTTTTATGTCTTTTGCTATCGGGCACATAATACCCGAATGGGCTTTAATATTGACCGTTCCCATATCGTATTCTTCCGAACCCGACATCACCTTCAAATCCGATGAAATATCCAGGGGCGAGTAATTCAGCAAGAACAGGATTTTCTCTTTCCCGTTTTCCCTTAATACCGTTATCAAATCGGGATTGGAAGAAGAAACCGTTATCAGCCCTTGTTCATCCTCGCATAGCTTTCTCACGACATCGAGATGCTCTGAAGTCTGATACCCGAAGAAAGCGCCCAACACCGAGGCTTTTCCCGAACCGCACCTGACTTCAAGGCCGCAGCATTTGTCTGTACCCGTAATAACGGCTGTTACCCTGCAATCTTTCCGGGATGCAAGCTCGACAATTGCGCCTTCAACGTTAATTCCGGGAAGCCCGGCTACATCCATTCTCGGTATCTTATAGCCTTTTGCCGCTTTCTGGGTAATTCCCAGCCCGTCCTGCAGAACAGTGCACTTTTCAAGATTTTCCCCGAGATAAGGCACCAGCGGGAAAATCACCGCGTTTCCCCCCTTATTAATATATTCCAGAACTTTCTTCTGAGCCGGTTCAGACATAAAATCGAGTGAAAACACCCACAGCTTTTTATATTTCAGGAGATCCTCGGTTTCGGACCTCTCCGGTATCACTATTTCAAACGGGATATTAAGTATCCTTAATATTTTCAGTAGCGTCTCGAAGTAGAACTTCTCCCTTACATATTTTAAATCGTAAAGCAATTCGGCATCGGAAGGGTGAAACCTTTTTTCTCCCCCGAAAAGAGGGTAAAAGAACTCGGTGGAATAATACTGCGGGTAAAAGACAATGCCGATTTTCGCGTCAATGGAACTTTCAACCAGCGTCTTCCCGTTTTCCTCAAGCCAATTGCCCAGATATTTGCAGTCCTGATACAGCGGGCTTTCCGCCGTATTCACGTCAAGACAGTTCTCCCAGTAAAACAACTGGCTGTAGGCCCCTCTTCCGGGAGGGTTCTCCCCCTGGCAGAACATATAATAGTTCATCCCTTTCAACCCGTCCGCAAAACACGCCTTGTAAAAAAGCTTCAATTCATTATGAAATGTCCTTACATTATGCTCCCTGGTTCCCGCCTGCAACTCGGCCCCGAACAACGGATATTTCCTCTCTTGCAGGGCTTCCACCATCTGGTTGATAATATAATCGTCATGAAAATTAGTAAACGTAACGCGCTCCGGTATGTGGTCGACCCCGAGTATAAGATCTTCGGGCAGGTCGGTATAAGTTGATATGCATACGGGAAATTCCACAGCTCTGCCGAAAACCCATCCGGGGACATTATGATATAAGGTCAAATCTATATCATAATTCCTGATTTCATTACAAAGATGCGAGAGATACCTGTTATAGTAAGCCCTGTGATATAAATGGTAGTCAGTCCACCTGACAAAATCCGGGCGGGATTTGACTTTTCCGGCCGGAGGCTCAACCGCGCCGAAATTTTTATATGAGGAAGAATAAGTCTCATTCAGGTTTTTGATATCCTTATATTTACTCTTAAGGAAATCCCTGAAATATCGGATGCTGACTTCCGAATAATCTCCCTGGCCTGAGAGCCACTGATGGATCCCCACCTCGTTACAGACCTGCAGCAGACCGACAGGGCCTCCTCTGCCGACCTGGGCATTTTTTATAAGAGGCATGATCTTGTCATACCACTTTTTCACATATTCAAGATACACAGGATGCATAAGGGTTATATACCTGTTGTTTATAATGTTTCCGGCTTCATTTTTAGCCAGGACTTCTTCGTGCGAATCTATAAACCAATCAGGGATTCCCTGGTCGAGAAATTCCGCCATGATTACAGGGCCCGGTTTCAATGTCAGGTACAGGCCCGCAGCCTTTACCTCATTTATAAAGCCCTCAATATCCCTTTCCGGAACGGTACTGCCGGTAAAATCGAACTTTCCCTCCTCATACTCATGCCATGACCACGGCAAATATGTCGACACGGTATTTAGCCCCGCGTCCTTCATCTTTTTCAAAAAGACCGGCCATTGGTTTCTTTTCAGCCGGAAATAATGCATTTCTCCCGAATTGAGGAATCCGGGCTTGCCGTCTATGACAAACTGATCTTTCTTTATTTCTATTCCCATTAAACCTACCTCCTGAACATAATTAGATATTCGATGCCAAGATACACGAAGAAAATCCCGATAATAAATATCAAGAACCTGTTCAGTGGAAACTGGAAATTTCCGATTTTGATAAAACTGCTCAATGTAATCGCTATTCCAAGCCCCGCAAGCAGTATTCCTTTCATAACTTTTAATCCCGGGTTTTTCCGATTCATATTTTTATTTTTTCTTTGTTTTGATTTTTAACAGCGCCATTATTGCCACAACGACGATTAACAGCAGTATCACCGCATTTTTTATGCTGCCCTCGTTGGACAGATACTTCGATTTCAGCGATGAAACCATTGACGCTATTTTTTTGCCGACCGACAGGCTTGTTTTCCCTTCGGCCGGAATTCCCGTTTTTGTGACTTTATAGGAAGTTTCTTCGACCGGCCTGCCTGAAACTTTGTTCTTGAAGCCGGCTCGCGCCAGGCCATTAACGACGTATGGGCTTCTCATAAAATATTTCCATATGAGGCCGGAGCGGTAGTTCTCTATAGCCAGCAGGGTAATGCCTTCACCTAAACCGTAATAGCGGTACGACCACCATTCCTCATCCAGGTTAAAGGAATCTCCCAGCCCGTATACTCCCCACAACCTGGGATATTTTCTCTGGAAGAACCTTAAAGCCTGAAGCGAAAGCTTAGGTGTAAACGGTATCGAACCCGCAGGCCCGGACGGCGAAACAGTCCCGTCATAAATAGGTAGACCGGAACCGCACGGAGGAGCGCCGTGTTCCATTGTATAATCTCCGCCATTCTTAATCGAAAAAGATGTTACTCCCCAACTGTCAGGCCCGTAAGTGGAAAATTCAGACATGTGGTCTACACAGAATTGCCTGTTGGCGACGGTGGCATCAACAGAATTTTTAAACCAGTCCACATCCTCCCTGTCAACAATCCCTTTAAAATCAAACCACGCATGGGCATATTGATAGGAAAAAAGGCCTCCGTGCCATGAATATATGAATTCATTGCCGTCTTTATACCTTCCTTTTCTTCTTGTCCATGAGTAAAAGCTTTCCGGCGGGACACTGTGTTCTTTTGAACCCAGCGCAAGAATGTTCACAAGCATTATCTCATCCGAGTAAAAATCCCAGTAATAATCCGTCAGCCGGCCGCCTTTCCCGCCTTCGGGCCTCCACCCGTGGTAGAAATTAAGGAAATGCCCGTAGGGGTCTTCTTCGTCGAGATTTATAAACTTATCCCACTCTACCTTATCAATAATCAGGTTCCCTTTTTCCATCACTTCCCCGCCGAAATATTCGCCGGCAGTAATCACACCGCACAGAAATATCGCCGTATCTATTGTCGAAACCTCACTCCTGCCGTCCCTTTTCCCGCTTCCCAGTTTGATGAAGTGGTAATAAAAACCATATTCGCCTTCGACATCATCCAGGAAAGTATCCAGTATTTTCAAACACCGTTTCTCGGCCTCTTCTCTTTTCACCCAATCCCGCTCGACACCGATACAATAGGCGCCTAAACAGAAACCAACATTAGCAATATTACAATAATCATGCCCCGTAGCGTCTTTCACCAGTCCGGAGCCTTCATCCACCTCATTCCAGAAATAATCAAACGATGCTCTGCTCACCGCATCCAGAAATTCGTCATCGGTAAGCTCCCTGACCCTGCAATCCGATACGGACTGGTTCATATAAGCAAATTTGCCGTCTATGCTTTCCGCAACAGCCCTGAAAGAATACAAACTGCTGCCGCTCAGGGTCGTAGTATCTATTTTTACACCGTAGGCTTCATCTTCAGTGTTATAATCTGTTCCAAAAACCTGCCACACTTTGCCGTCATCGGAAAATTCAAACTTTATGTTCTCAAGAACCTCATCCTTCAGGCTTGACTCCGCCGACAAAGTTATAACATCGCTGTTTTTTATGATATCGCCCTTTCTCATAAGCTGGCCGTTGACCCTGATGGAACCGGAAAAAGGAGCCGCGGGTTCCGCTTTGGAATCATAACTTTTTGAACCCGAATTCACCTTGCCGAATACGATATTATCAATGAATAATGTTCCCTTGGGATTCCCGTTTTTGCTCTCTATGACAAACACTATCTCCGTAATCCTGTCAAAATTCTGTATGTTGCCGAAGTTACTGAGAGGGATGACAACTTTTTTCCACTCCGCAGATGATATCCCGCCGGGAATATACCCGTGAATATATACAGGAGACATCCTGTCCTTGTTCCACAGAAACTTGCCGTCGTTGTCCGTATCTTCATGAAGTTCAAGCTTGACCTTATCGAATCCATAACGGCTCCTGATCCAGAAAGCTAAATAATCATACCCGGTCAGGTTCAGAGGGAGAAAACTGGTATTATCGTTAGGATATGGCTTGCCCAGTTTCATCCAGAAATAAGTATATGTATCATATGCGCTTACATCATAGTCCAGCTGGAGAGATGCGCCCCTGTTGCCGAAAACGTCGGTTCCGGTGATATCAAGCACCTTTTCCGAAGCTGAAATCTCATCAGGCAGATTATATTTCAGGGTTACCCTGCATATACCCGGGTCTTCAAGATCGCCGCCATAGAGCCCGCCCAGATTATTGACCATTATTCCCCTGTTAAAATCGTCTACCAGCATGACCTTATTCGCGTAATCAGCGTCCGCAAAACAGAAGGAACAGCAGGCGACAAGGCCAATAAGAAAATTAACAGAGAATATCCCTAAATATTTCAAAGCCAATCTCACTTTCCCCCCCCTTTATTTGAAAACACAATCTTAATTTAAGGTTGTTTTTCTATATCGTCCAGTAATTTAACAGCGCCTTTCGATATATCGTCTTCGGCAAACCTTTTTTGTATGATTCCGTCATTCAGGTAATTGTTTATCGCAAGCAATATCAAAGACTGCTCTTCCGCGGAATATATATAAGCTACCTTTTTGCCCGATACATCAACGGAGGAATAAAAGCCATATTCCCCGTATATCTCAAAATCCTTCGCTATTTTCCTTACATTCTCCACGGAATCTTCAGGAATATACATAAGAGCTGAAACAGCAGCCGAAGGCGACAGGAAATCGGTTTCATATTCGTGGACAGCAAGTTTCTTGATTCCCTGTATTGTCCTGCTGCCGGCAGGCTCGTAACACCTGGAAACGCCCCAATATTCCCGGTTGAAAGGATTTCTTTTCTGGCACAGCGCATATGTGCGAGCGTTTTCCCATATTTTCCCTTCTATCATATTTTTTTCATCCATAAAAACGGCGGGCATGGAAGCTTCAGACATGCTTCCGCTCCATCCCGGCATAACATTTTCACATTTATCCGTTTCCCGGGGGAAATTTCTAATGGTAGACAACCAGCATTCTTTCCCGACGTCATATTTCCCTATAGCTATAAAACCAAGAATCCTGGATTCGGTAAAAAAAACCTCGTATTCCTGTTCCGTGTATTTCCCTGTATCAGAGTAAAACCCGCCGTAGAAACGGTCGGTATTTTCATCCAGAAAAAAAGAAAAATCCATTTTCAGTATCATTTCCTGGCAATCGTCGTATAATTCCCGCGGAAACGTGTTTCTTATGACAATCAACGCCGCGGCAAAAAAAGCGTTGTCAAGGCTGGATATGAAATCATTCGCTTTTTCGCCGCTTGTGTGGTCGTAATATTTGTAGAGGAAACCGTAATAATGCTCAAAATACCCTGCGCTTTTAAGTGTCGATTTAAGCCTTAATACGGCATTTTCCCTGTTGATAAAACCAAGGTCATAGGCGCTGACAACCGAAACCAGGTACAGGGCTATATCCCTTGCTGAAGTATACCCGGCGATAAAACATCCTTCCCCCCTATTCTGCTTCCCTTCGAGTTTAATAAAACTGACCGGGCACTGGGTGCCTTTATTCACCAGATTATCAAAATAAAGCCACGTATCCCTGGCAAGAGATTTCAGAAACTT
>JAFGBE010000106.1 GCA_016933315.1 Candidatus Auribacterota bacterium | reverse complement strand
GTTTCGACAGTTATCCTTTAATATAATGATGGATTGCCGTTTGTCAAGGCGGCATCAGCCCTTGCATGTTATGTAATCGGTTACATAAATATACGGCTCAACATCGTTTCTGTCAAGCCGCCTGGTTTAAAAGACATCAAAATACGGGGTTTTGCAGGCAAAATAATACTGGCTTGATTTTTTTATTGCGGTTATGTTACCCTTAATCGCTTTTGTGGAAAAAGCGCATTTTGCCCCCACTGTTTTACTTTGTAAAACAAAGCGTTGGGGGTATGTTCAACTAAATAACTTACGTTTACTGCGTTCCGTAAGTTATAGTTTCACATAGATGCGCCCGTAGCCCGCCACAAAGCGTTGGCGGGTGAAAAAAGGGTGTAACATTAACGTTCTTATAAAATTTTAGGTTTTCGAGTAGTGAATGCTTTGGGTTGCGCCCGTAGCTCAATTGGATAGAGTGTCTGGCTACGGACCAGAAGGTTAGGGGTTCAAATCCTCTCGGGCGCGCCACGACATGTGATATAATCGAGAATATTATTTCTTTGAAATTGAAATTTGCCGTGCTAGACGGGGAGGTAGCGGTGCCCTGTAACCTGCAACCCGCTTTAGCAGGGTTTAATTCCTGGTGGAGGGTTTCGGCGGATACTTTTGAAACAGTTTCTCGATCTGTGAAAGCCGGGTCCCGCGGAAGGCATGTTTGTGAACCCCGTCAGGTCCGGAAGGAAGCAGCGGTAAGCAAAAGTTTGCTTATGTTGCGGGTTTGCCTGGCCGGAGTGAGAGCGCTGCGAAAGAAGCTTCGTCAAATCTCAAAGCCGGGTGCACGGCTTGGAAAGATATCTTAAGGTGTGAAATGGACTATTTAGTTTTTGCGAGGAAATGGAGACCGCAAAAGTTTGGCGAGATTGTAGGTCAGGAACATATAGTCAAGACGCTTAAAAATGCCATAAAATATGACAGGATAGCGCATGCTTATCTCCTTTCAGGTCCGCGCGGCATCGGGAAAACCAGCACGGCAAGGATATTTGCGAAAGTCTTGAATTGCACCCAGCCAGAAGATGCCGAACCGTGCGGAAAATGCCCGAGCTGCCTGGAGATAACATCCGGCAGCAGCATGGATGTCATTGAAATCGACGGGGCTTCGAATAACAAAGTGGACGATATAAGGAACATCCGCGAAACCGTCCAGTATATGCCGGCGAGAGGGAAATACAAGGTATATATCATTGACGAAGTCCATATGGTTACAAAAGAGGGATTCAACGCGCTTCTTAAAACGCTTGAAGAGCCGCCGCCCCATGTGAAATTCTTTTTCGCTACAACAGAGCCGCTTAAAGTTCCTTTGACTATACGTTCGCGCTGCCAGCGCCTTGATTTCAGGAAAATTCCCGTGAATATCATCGCCGATAAATTAAACCAGATAGCGAAAAACGACAAAATAAAAGCTGAAAAAAATGCCCTGCTTATGATTGCCAGGTTTGCCGATGGAAGCATGAGAGATGCCGAATCCATTCTGGACCAGATCGTTTCTTTCACCAATTCCGACATTAAGGAGCAGGATGTCGTCTCTATGCTCGGGGTTGTAGAGAAAGACCTGATTGACGGAGTCGCGAAGGCGATTGTCGAAGGTTCGTCTTCCGAGATATTGAAGCTGGTCGAAAAAGTTTTTAATGAAGGGAAAGACCCGGGGACATTCCTTGGCGGCCTTATAGAATATTTCCGCACAATACTTATGATAAAGGTATCCGCTTTGAATACGGATGAGCTGGGTCTTGACGAGGAAGAGGCAGCCGGCCTCCGCGCTGTGTCTGAAAAAATGGGCATGAATACCTTAAATGACATTATCGTATCGCTAATTGATACTGAAGCCAGGATAAGCAGCTCTCTTTCGGTAAAAACGTTTTTGGAAGTCAGAATGCTGGAACTGGTAAAGACAAGGCAGAAAATACCCATCGACGAGCTTGTGCAAAAGCTTGAAGACCTCAAGAAAAAAATAGATGTTTCTGATGCCGGAAGCCCCGGCCATTCAAAAAAAAAGCAAAAACCCGGTGAAGAACCGAAAACCCTGAAAGAACCCCCTGCCGAATATGCCGCGGCTGATGTATCAGGTGACGATAATCTAAAGCAGGTTAAAAATGTGTGGCATGAGGCGATTGCCGGAATAAGCCGCATGAGGCCTATTTTAAAAGCGTATCTTGTGGAGGGAAGGCCCTTGAGGTTTGACGGCGAAAACCTTGTGATTGGGTTTGATGAAGATTTCCAGAAGGTGCATCTGGATGCCCTCAAAACCCCTGAAAACATTAAAATTATCGAGCGGCAGTTCGGCATGAGATTAGGCGCGGCCCTCTCCGTGGCGTTTGATTTTAACGGCGAAATCAATACCGCCCCGGCTGAAAAACCGGCCGAACCGCTCAACGGCACATTGCAGGGAATAAAGAAAGATCCTCATGTCAACCGGATTCTTGACCTTTTTAACGCTCAGATAACGGATGTTAAGCTCGGGAGGGATAAATAAATGGTTAATTTCGGGAAACTCATGAAGCAGGCAAAAAAACTTCAGGAAGATATGCTTGAAGCGCAGAAAAAATTATCGGGGCTTACCGTTGAAGGGACTGCGGGCGGAGGCGCCGTTAAAGCGGTTTGTAACGGCGAGCTCAGGGTGCAGGATGTCAAAATAGCGCCGGAAGTTTTAAGGGATAGTGACACGGATATGCTGCAGGACCTTGTGCTTGCCGCCGTGCGTGATGCCCAGGATAAAGCCAAGAAAGCGTCCGAAGAAGTTATGGGAAAGGTTTCCGGCCCTGTGGGCGGCATTCCCGGCATGATGTAAAGCCCGTTCAAGGAAATTTAATGGAATAAATATGCCAGGTTATCCTAAATCTATAGAGAAGTTGATATCGGAGCTGCAAAAACTTCCCGGAATCGGCAAACGGAGCGCCGAAAGAATAGCTCTTGATATGCTCAGAAGGGACAAAGAGGAATCTTTTACCCTTGCCGGTTCGATACGCGATGTTTTTTCTTCCGTTAAGGAGTGCCGGTTATGCCATGCGTTTTCCGACGGGGATATTTGCGAGATATGTTCTTCCCAGACAAGGGACAGGGATATAATATGCGTGGTTGAAGAGCCGAAGGAAGTGTATTCGATTGAAGCAACTTCGGATTATAATGGGCTTTATCATGTCCTTAAGGGAAGGATTTCCCCTCTTGACGGCATAGGGCCGGAAGACCTTACCGTACGACAGCTTTTGGAAAGGATTAAGAAGGGGAAATTCAAAGAGATTATTCTTGCGACCAATTCGGATATTGACGGCGAAGCCACTTCTGTTTATCTTGCGGAGGAAATTAAGCCGCTTAAAGTTAAGCTGACAAGGATAGCGTTCGGCTTGCCTGTGGGGGGCCTGCTTGATTACGTGGACAAGTTAACTATATCAAAAGCCCTTGAAGGAAGACGCGAGATATAACCGGTTTTTACAAAGTAAGTTTTGAAAGGCAAATTAATGAACAAAGGGGCTTGACTAAATAATTGGCTCGTGATAACGTTACGGGATATTTTTCTATCATTCAAATAAAATCCGGCAATATCAAAATACAATTGTGAGGAGATTTAACATGGATAATCTTACTGAAATAAGGTGGCACGGACGGGGAGGACAGGGCGCCAAAACGGCGGCATTGCTTTTTGGCGAAGCTGCCATGAGCCTTGGCCAGCATATCCAGGCGTTCCCGGAATACGGGCCCGAGAGAATGGGGGCCCCGGTGCAATCATTCAACAGGATAAGCCAGGAGCCCATTACCCTGCATTGCGGAGTGACTAACCCCGATATAGTAGTTGTTCTTGATCCGACTCTTATTGCGACTGTCGATGTCTTCCAGGGGCTGGATAAAGGTGACAGTATAATAATCAACACCGAAAAGATACCCTCTAAGATTGCGGATGAATTGAAAATCAAAGACAAGGGCATTAAGGTGTACACGGTAAACGCTTCGGGCATTTCCAAAGATGAAATAGGCCGCGATATCCCCAACACGCCGATGCTGGGGGCTCTTGTGAAAATTTACGGTAAACTTAACATAGAACATGTTCTTGAAGATATGAAGAAG
>JAFGBE010000105.1 GCA_016933315.1 Candidatus Auribacterota bacterium | reverse complement strand
TAGCCAGTAGCTTCTGTTCGCGCGAGAGAACCACCGAAAGAAAGACCTTTGCCCGTCAAGACACCATCAAAAAATTTCGTAAGTTTCTTGTACTGGCCAAACATGAATCCGACTTCTCTTCCGCCAACACCTATGTCACCCGCAGGGACATCGGTATCTGCGCCGATATGACGGAAAAGTTCGCTCATGAAGCTCTGGCAGAATCTCATAATCTCAGCATCAGATTTCCCCTTAGGGTCAAAATCCGAACCGCCCTTGCCGCCTCCCATGGGAAGTGTCGTAAGAGAATTCTTGAAAACCTGTTCAAACGCCAAAAATTTCAGTATTCCAAGGTTGACTGTGGGATGAAACCTCAGCCCGCCCTTGTAAGGGCCCAGGGCACTGTTCATTTCAATTCTGAAACCCCTGTTTACCTGATACTCCCCGCTATCATCTATCCACGGGACCCTGAACATTATAACTCTTTCCGGTTCAACAATCCTTTCAAGCAGCTTTGCTTTCTGAAACTCAGGATGGCGGTCCATAACGGGTTCCAGAGATTCAAGAACTTCTTCAACAGCCTGATGAAATTCAAGCTCGCCGGCATTCCGACTTCTGACAAGGGCCAGAACGTCCTTAATGTAAGACATAAATACCTCCTCTTTGATAGTACCTAATTAAACAAAAAGATGCCCTTTCGGTTTAAGGACATCTTTGTCGCAACCTACTTAAAACAACCGTCACGTCTTTGTGATGATTGATACAATTGAAAAGTACGTAATAGTATATATTATATTGCCAGGTGTTCAACAAAAATTTTAAGATTCCGGATTTTCATATATCTTGACGTAATATAAAGGCTTCTTTAGAATAACTTCTATGAAAATAGCAATTGCACAGCTAAATCCCGTTGTCGGAAACATTACAGGAAACCTGTCCAAGCTTGAAAAAACCATAAGACAGCTCCGGCGGCGCAAGCCGGACCTGATAATCTTTCCCGAGTTATTCATAACAGGTTATCCGCCAAGGGACCTGCTTACAAGCCGGTGGTTTGTGGACATGGCATTTGAAGCAAACAAAAAAGTGCTTAAAATATCGAAAAAATATAAAGGGACCGGAATCCTGGCAGGAAGCATATTGCCGTCTAAAGAAGCTACAGGCAAAAAACTCCATAATTCCGCCCTGCTCTGCTATAACGGCAGATTGGTCGCAGCCGTGCACAAAACCCTTTTGCCGGCATATGATGTTTTTGACGAAACAAGATATTTCCAGCCTTCGGACGGAATCCGGCCGGTGCGATTCAAAGGGAAAAACCTCGGAATCACGATATGCGAAGACGCATGGAATTTCGGGAACTCAAGCGTTTATGGCGAAAAGTACGCCTCAAACCCGGTAGAAATACTTGCCGATAAAAAAGCTGATCTGATTATCAACCTGTCCGCGTCCCCATATCAGGTATCCAAGGATAAAGTCCGTTTCGAGCTTTTCGGCGGACAGGCAAAAAAATTCAATGTTCCATTCCTTTTCGTCAACCAGGTAGGAGGAAATGACGAGCTGATATTTGACGGGGGAAGCATGTTTCTGGATAATAAGGGACGGGTGAACACCATCCTTCCCGCATTCAAAGAAACCGCCTGTCTGATAGATACGTCTGAGGAACAGGAACCGGCGGAATTCAAACCCTTAAGTAAAACCGAATCCATATATAATGCCCTCTGTCTCGGGTTAAAAGATTATGTGGAAAAATGCGGTTTCAAAAAAGTCGTCCTGGGGCTTTCGGGCGGCATAGACTCCGCGGTGGTATGCTGTATCGCAGCCAGGGCCCTGGGAAAAGAAAACGTAACGGGAATTATGATGCCTTCGAAGTTTTCTTCCAGGTCAAGCATTGAGGACTCGAAAAAACTCATAAAGAACCTGGGCATCGAATCAAAAATAATACCTATAAGAAAAATAGTTTCTTCATTCGAGTCTTCTTTCAAGGCGCACTTTAAAAAAACCGGGCCTGGGATAGCCGAAGAGAATATCCAGGCAAGAGTCAGGGGCAATATTCTTATGGCATTATCGAATAAATTCGGATGGCTTGTGCTGTCAACAGGCAATAAAAGCGAGCTTGCGGTGGGTTATTGCACCCTATACGGAGACATGAGCGGCGGGTTAAGCGTGCTCTCGGACGTGCCTAAAACCGTTGTATATCAGCTTGCCAGGCATATCAACAGCAGCGGCGATGTCATACCCCGCAACATATTTACAAAAGCCCCTTCAGCCGAACTGAAACCGGGGCAAGCGGATCAGGATACTCTCCCTCCTTACGGCATACTCGACAGGATAATTGAATTGTATATAGATAAGAAAATACCTGTCTCAGGAATCGTAAAGAAAGGAATTGCCGCAAAGACCGTAAGGTGGGTCGTAAACACAATCAACAAGAATGAGTATAAAAGAAAACAGGCGGCGCCCGGTTTAAAAGTCACATCCACCGCATTCGGCATGGGGAGAAGGATGCCGGTTGCCGCAAAGTACCTGCTGTAATATCCTTATCCGCCTTTCATTTTCTCCGACAGGAAGACCATTCCTTCCTGTTTCAGGGCGTTAACATGGATATATGAACTGAATCCTTTTTTCATCTCAGCCGTGTCAATGACATGCACCGCATCTGCAAACGCCCCGGAAACATGTGTCAGTTCCTTTAGCTTATTCCGTGTGCCTTCCAAAATCCGATTGTTGAGAAAATACTTTTCCCTCTCCGGGAATATGGCAAGGTATATTATTTCCATCTCGACCAGATCGTTAAAAAAGTGAGTCCCAAGCGATATATTCGGCGTAAGGTCTTTGCGCATTATCGCAAGCTCGCACAAAACCGCCACGTTCTTTATCTCTGAAAAAGAAACAGGTATCCCCAGCGAAGGCATCTTGGTGCCCCATCTCCCCGGGCCGATAAGCATAATATTCTCATCCTTATTCCTCATGTTCGTCAACTTGCCTATCAACCTGGCTACCGAATACCTGTCGGAAATGGGCATATTCCCGTATTTCTCGGGCAATACGAATATTATTTTATCTATCTTCTTGGAAGCTGTCTGTCCTATAATGGGCCCGCTTGTCTGGAGGATTATGTCCTCTCTTACAATGTTATCCGGGGACTTAATCTCCCTTATTTCTCCGATGACCTGGAAAGGCCTGCACTGCAGCAGGTTTATCCTGTAGTCCTTTTCATTCAGAAAATTAGCCGCAAACTCTATGTCAACCGGGTGGCTGTAGGCCTTCTCTATCTCTTTCATCATCTGGGATATATTGGAAACAAATGAAGTCTCTGTAAGAAGTTTTTCGAATGATATCATCCATGGGAAGATATCCGTGATATTATATTCTTCGGCCCTCTGTTCCATCTCTTTGACTTTCGTCGCGAATATTTCAATGGGTATTTCGGGGCTCTTTTTCGCAACATCCTCAAAATCATATGAGGACAGCTTGTTCTCCGAAAGGTCAATGACATCCACGACTTTCTGCGTATATCTTTTTACATCGTCAAAAGAAGACTCCGGCCTTATCAACGGGGCGTTAAGAGCTACTATTCTCGTATAATCCTCGTCGTAACGGTCGACGGCCCGTGTTCCCAGCCCGAATACAAGCCTTATTACCCCTTTAGACGGGTCGATCTTGCTGTTCCATACAAACGGATTGAAGGAATATCCCACACCCGCTATCTGGGGGAAATACAGGTCCCCGTAAAAAGAACCCGAAACCCTCTGAACCAGCAACGCCATCTGCTCTTCCCTTTTCAATATACCCCTGTGAATACGGTATGACAGCGCGTCTTCGCTCATTGTGCTGGCATAGACCTCCCTGACAGCGGAGATAAGGTTTTTAAGGCGTTCCTCGGGCGTTCCCTGGTTTGCGCAGAAAACGCTTTCATACTTTCCCGAAAAAGCATTGCCGTAGGCATCCTCAAGAAGGCTGCTCGACCTCACAATGAAAGGCGACTGGCCGAAGTAACTCAGCATTTCTTTAAGCTGTTCTATAATATCCTGCGGGAAATCCCCTTTTTCGAGTTTTTTCCGTATACTGCTTGCGTCGTCAAACACTTTCCCGGAGTATTTCAGGTTATGCTTCTCCCACCAGCACTTATTCTGGATCACATAAGTATAAAAAACATCCGAACCGATGAAAAAGGAATCATGTGTTTCAAGCAGGTCATCCCAATGCGGATTCGCTTTCTTCAATATTGCCCTTGAAAGAAGCATTCCCACTGATTTGCCGCCGATAAGTCCCGTACCTATCATCCTTTTGCCTATTGAAATTAAATCTGAGACATCGAAATTCTTCTCACAGAGCTGCAGAAGCTCATCATCGCGTGTTATTATCATCTTAATCAGCTGTTCCTTCAGCGACCGGACTTCTTCACGGCCCGCTCTGTTGCCCTTTTCCATTTTTTCATAGATGCCCTGGGCCCTGAGAAATGTGCTGGTCCATGTATCCTGCGGATTGATGTTTCCGTCTATCCACGGCTGCGGGACCCTTGACATTATTTCAGAAACGGTCGTGCTTCTTTTAACGGGGCGAAGAACATCTCCTTCCCAGCTGTGAAGCATATACATCGTCGGGGAATACCTTTTGAAAACCTTAAGGGGAAGCAGATACATATTTTCCCCGCTTTTAAATACGTCTATAACAACCTGGGCGGTGCTGTGTATGGCTTTTATGGCAAAAGGCGTATGCTGATTTCTGAAAAGCACAAAATAAGTGGCCGTTTCGAAATCGTAAAGGTACGGGCAGGTCAGCATAAAGAAATTACCGAGCATCCTGTCGCTGTACCAGTCAACCGCAAGCCCTGAAAGGCAGTCAAAGACATAACATGCTCCCTTCCCGAATTTCTCAATTACTTTGAATATATCGGATATGAACTGTTCAAACCCGACGCGCGGGTCGAGTTTATAGACCTGGGCTTTTACATCTTCCGGCAGGAGCTCATCATGTTCGGCAAAACGGAAGTAAATAAGTTTTTTACCCTCTTTATAGGCATGCCTGCAGAAGGGCGCGACTATCTGAAAATAATCTTTGATGTCGTCAACCTGCCAGACTACATTATCCCCCGCAAGAATACCCTGGAGCATCAGGTCAAGAGACTGGATACCCGAACTGAAAAATGATTTGTTTGCCGCATTATCGTTCATATCAGGGTATTTTATGCGAAAACAGATAAAAAAACTATTTTTTTCTTGACAAAATACTTTAATGATACTATTTTAGTATCATTATAAAACAGGAAGGGAAGATGATGAAATTGCTAACCCGCGATACCGACTACGCCGTAAGGGCCTTGATCTTCATAGGGAAAGAGGCCAAAAGGGAAAACAGGATGGTCACGGTAGATGAAATCGTCCGGGCCTTAAAATTGCCCCGGGCATTGCTCAGAAAGCTGCTTCAGGCGTTATCAAAAAGCAAGATACTTAATTCCGGAAAGGGAAAACGCGGCGGATTCTCTCTGTCAAAAGACCCCCGAAAAATCAATATCTCGGATATTATAACTATTTTCCAGGGCCCTGTGGACTTTACGAACTGCCTGCTCAGAAACGCGCCCTGCCCCAACAGGAAAATCTGCAGGGTGAGAAAAAAGATATTAAGCCTGTCCAGGTACGTGGACAGCGAACTTAAAAAAATAACTTTGGCATCCTTAACTTAAAGGAGGTTTTTATGTTTTGTTACCAGTGCGAACAGACAGCCGGCGGCAAAGGCTGCACCGTAAAGGGGGTCTGCGGGAAAAACCAGGACATCCAGAGCCTGCAGGACATATTATTATTCGGGCTTAAGGGTATCGCGGCCTATGCATATCACGCAAGAGAACTTGGAAAAGCGGATACTGAAGTAGATGCTTTTATGCATGAAGCCCTATTTAAGACTATCACAAACGTAAGTTTCGACCTGCAGGATTACGTAAATATAGTTTTGAAATGCGGTAAAATAAACCTCAGGACAATGGAAATGCTTGATAGGGCCAACACCGAAAAGTTCGGCAACCCGGTGCCTGTCGAAGTGGAAACGGGGACTAAAGCCGGACCGGGAATCCTTATAACCGGCCATGACCTGCTTGACCTGTACGAACTGCTGAAACAGACAGAAGGAACAGGAATTAACATTTATACACACTCCGAAATGCTTCCCGCGCACGGCTACCCTGAAATAAAAAAATTCAGGCATCTGGCCGGCAACTTCGGAGGCGCATGGCAGGAACAGAAAAAAGAATTCAATGAATTTCCCGGAGCCATACTGGCAAACACAAACTGTATCCTCATTCCCCCCGAAAACACATATCTTAACCGCCTATTCACATGTTCAATAACAGGGATTGAGGGAGCCGTCCACATTAAAGGCCGCGATTTCACGCCGGTCATAGAAAAAGCAAAATCCCTGCCGCCGCTGAAGGAAAACCCAGGCAAAAAAATAATGACCGGGTTCCACCACACAGCGATCTTATCCATCGCGGATAAAATCATTAAAGCCGTAACTGACGGGAAAATCAGGCATTTTTTTCTTATAGGGGGCTGCGATGGCGCGAAACCCGGAAGGAATTACTATACCGAATTTGCGGAGAAGGTGCCGAAAGACTGCATAATCCTCACGCTGGCCTGCGGTAAATACAGGTTCAACAAACTTGATTTCGGCAACATCGACGGGATACCCAGGCTGATAGATATCGGGCAATGCAATAATGCCTACTCGGCAATAGAAGTCGCGCTTGCCATGGCAAAAGCATTTAATAAGGGAGTGAATGAACTTCCTCTTTCTATTGTATTATCCTGGTTTGAGCAAAAAGCAGTTGCAATTCTCCTGACTTTACTTTATCTTGGGATTAAGGGTATCAGGATAGGTCCAAGCTTGCCTGCTTTTATTACACCTAATGTTCTTAACATACTTCAGGAAAATTTCGATATCAAACCAATAAAAACACCTGAAGAAGATATTAAAGACATATTGGGGTCTTAGGGGTTTACCGATATGAAAACAAAAGAAGCGCTCTGCAGCCTTTCGTACGGCATGTATATCGTTTCCGTGAAAGACGGGGAAAAGCTGAACGGGCAAATCGCCAATGTCGGCGGCCAGTTGGTGAATAATCCGCCAATCCTGGGTATTTGCCTTAACACGGCAAACCTGACCTGCAGTATGATTTCAAATACCGGCGGGTTTTCCGTTTCTGTCCTCGAAGACAGCGCTCCCCTTAAATTTATAGGAAAATTCGGCTTCAGGTCGGGCAGGGATATTGACAAATTCTCGGATACGGAACATTTTATCTCAGAGAAAACCGGCATCCCTGTTGTAACCGAGAACTGCCTTTCTTACTTTGAGTGTGAAACACAGCAAAGAATCAGCATAATGCACTACACATTTTTTATCGCAAAAATAATAAATGCCGATATGCTGTCGGCAGGCAAGCCCCTCACCTATGCCTATTACCACGAGATAAAAGGCGGGAAAACCTCAAAGAACGCGCCTACTTACCTCGATGAAAACAAGAACCCAGCCGATACGAAAGGAGTTCAGATGAAAAAATACAAATGCACGGTATGCGGTTACATATATGACCCGGCAAAAGGCGATCCCGAACACGGCGTCAATCCCGGAACAAGTTTTGAGGATATCCCCGAAGACTGGACATGCCCCGTATGCGGCGTCGGGAAAGACCAATTCGAAGAGGCCTCTTAAATGAAAGCGGTGAAAATCAAAGAAAACATATACTGGGTCGGCGGAATCGACTGGAACTTAAGGAATTTCCACGGTTATATGACCCAGCGCGGCTCCACTTACAACTCTTACCTGATAATAGATGAGAAGATCGTCCTGATAGATACAGTAAAACACTATATGTATGACGAGATGCTAAGCAGGATATCGGATGTAATCGACCCGAAAAAAATAAATTATGTTGTTTCAAACCATGTCGAGATGGACCATTCCGGTTGCCTGCCCCGCCTTATGGAACTTATACCTGACGCAACACTGATCGCCTCCTCGCCGGGTGAAAAAGGGCTCAAAGCGCATTACGGGAAACAATGGAACTTCAAAACAGTCAAAACAGGCGACAAAATAAATATAGGGACGCGAGAGCTGTCTTTTATAATGGAGCAGATGGTCCACTGGCCGGACAACATGGCAACTTACTCCGAGAAAGACGCCCTGGTCTTCTCCAATGACGCTTTCGGACAGCATATAGCCTCTTCCGAGCGCATTGACACCGAATATCCTCTTGATATATTAATAGAAGAGGCAAAAAAATATTACGCGAATATTGTCCTTCCGTACGGTTCCCAAGTGCAAAATGTGCTGGAAGCTTTAAAACCTTTTAAAATCAACATGATTGCTCCGAGCCATGGAATAATATGGACAAAACACATTCCTGAAATCCTGAATGAATATGTCAAATGGGCAGGCAACAAAACTGAGGAAAAATGCACTATAGTATATGACACCATGTGGGAATCAACAGAAAAAATAGCTTATGCCGTAAGAGACGCTTTTGAGAACAAGAATATCAGCTGCAGGATATACAACCTTAAACTAACCCATATATCGGACATCATGACCGATATAATAACTTCAAAATATATCTGCCTCGGCTCCCCTACCTTAAACAACAATATTCTGCCGACGGTAAGCGCTTTTCTGACTTACCTCAGGGGCCTTGCCCCCAGGAACCGGACAGCCCTTGCATTCGGTTCATTCGGATGGGGAGGACAAAGCATAGGAATAATTGAAAACACTTTTAAAGAAATGGGGCTGAACCTGCTGGGCGGCGTAAAAACACAATACATACCGGACAAACAGAAACTTAAACAAATAACGGATGAAATCCAAAAACAAATAGGAGGCAACCATGGCTAGGAATCTGAAAGGAACCAAAACCGAAAAAAACCTGATAGCTTCATTTGCGGGAGAATCCCAGGCGAGAAACCGCTACACTTATTACGCTTCCGCAGCAAAAAAAGACGGATACAAGCAGATAGAAGCCATCTTCCAGGAAACAGCCGATAACGAGAAGGAACATGCAAAAAGGTTTTTCAAGCTTCTTGTAGACGGGCTGGGGGCCTGCAGCAAACCTGTAACGGCAAAAGTCGATGCGGAGTACCCGGTTGAGCTGGGAAACACACTTGACAACCTCAAAGCGGCGGCGGCGGGAGAAAACGAAGAGCATACGAAATTATATCCCGATGCCGCAAAGACAGCGGATGAGGAAGGCTTCCCGGAGATAGCGGCGCAGTTCAGGAAAATCGCGGAGGTCGAAGTGGCGCATGAAAGAAGATATCTCAAACTGGCCGCAAATATAGAAAACGGCAGGGTCTTTAAAAAAGAAAAAACGGCAAAATGGAAATGCAGGAACTGCGGATATATTCATGAAGGGGCCGAGGCGCCTGAAAAATGCCCTACATGTCTGCATCCGAGGGATTATTTCGAGCTCCAATGCGAGAACTATTAGACCTTTACAGCTTAAGGAAAACGGCTATTCAGCAAAGGCTGTCTGAATTCAGGGCTCTGCGGGAAAAATCCATAGATAAAATTTTCGCGGAGCTCTGTTTCTGTCTGTGCACGCCTCAGTCAAAAGCGAAGGCAAGCGCAAAAGCTATATCCCTTCTCGAAAAAGGAAATTTGCTTGAGACCGGGACCCATGCGCAGGTAAGCCGCGCCCTGAAGAAAGCCGGGGTAAGGTTCCATAATAATAAGAGCAGGTTCATCATAGCGGCGAGGGAATGTTTTGCGCGGAGTTTTCTCCCCCCCCTCGATTCCGAAACGAGCTATTCAAAAATCTCGCAAACAAGGGACTTTCTCGTAAAAAACATAAAAGGCATAGGGTACAAGGAGGCAAGCCATTTCCTGAGGAACATCGGCTACGGCGACGAACTCGCGATACTTGACGTGCACATCCTGAAAAACATGGCCAGATTAAAGATAATACGGTCCGTGCCGAAATCAATAACGAAAAGACAATATCTTCTTATGGAAAAAAAGCTTAAGGCTTTTTCAAAAAAAGCCGGCATCCCTCTGGCTGAACTCGATCTGCTCCTGTGGTCAAAAGAAACGGGGGAAGTGTTTAAATAAATATGAGAAATGCACGAAGGACAGAAGAGAACAAGCAAGTGTTTCAAACGGATTCGGGAGCTGAGTTTTTATCTCAGTGACAGCCTCGGAGTCCCGCCTTTGGCGGGACGAGAATGAGCGAGAGATACTTGTTTGTTCTCTGTCTTTCCCATTAATAACTAAAATTTTTGAAGGTCTTTTTATTCATTTAGTGCTGCGGTTTTTTCTCATCTCATAGGAAAGGATGATGGCTTCTGATATTTCCCTCATCGTTTTCCTGTTATCCATGGCAAATTTCTGGATTCTGCTGTACGCTTCCTGTTCCTTCAGCCCCTCCTCCTGCATTAAAATACCTTTTGCCTTCTCTGTCTTCTTTCGCGCCTCAAGTTCTTCCTGGATAACTCTCGTCTTGACCATCAATTCGGTGTTTTCAATTGCAACAGCAGCCTGATGGGCGATACTTTTCAATATATTCATTTCCCCGTATGTAAATTCGTGTTTCACAGGAGTATAGCAATTTATAACGCCGATAACCTTATCCTTGACTATAAGAGGCACGCATAACAGCGATTTAAGCCCTTCCTTTTCCGCTATCTCCCTGTATTTATAGTCTTTTGCTTCCATAAGGTCTTTTACTACAATCGGTTTCTTTTCCTTAACGGCTTTCCCCGCGATGCCCTCGGTTATTTTTAAGGGCGGTTTTTTATTATATTCCTCGCTTACGCTCTGCGATGCTCTGACGACAAACTCCTGTTTCTTCTCATCTATAAGAAGAAGGGAGCAGATCATGGAGTTCATCACCTGGGCCGTTACGGCGACGATAAGCTTCAGTATGTCTTCAAGATAGTTATCCGACGCGATAGCCTTGCTTATCTTAAACAACGCTTCAAGCTGATCTTCATATGATTTCTTTCCCGAAGGCATGCTACCTCATTTCCCGTTAGTTCCCGTAAATTGGATTTACACCAAATCTTATCATTTCAAAACATCCTTGTCCATAACAGCCGTTAAGTTTCAATTTCTTCCCTTTGCTATTTCTGTCTTTTATCTCCGGCTAAATAATTATGTATGGATTGAGCCGCTTTCCGCCCTTCGTCAAAAGCCCACACAACCAAAGACTGACCCCTGCGTGAATCTCCGGCGGCAAAAACACTTTCAACGGAAGTCATATAATTCCCGTCTGTCTTTATATTGCCCCTTTTATCTTTATCAAGTTTTAAATCGGCTACAATTCCCCTATGCTCCACATGAACAAACCCGACAGCAAGAATCACCAGTTCAGCCTCAATTTCAAATTCACTGCCTTTGACCTCTTTCATAACAGGGCATTGGTTGTTCTCGGTCTCGGAAAATTCAACCCTGACGCAGGATATGCCCTTAACCCGATTTCTGCCGCCGCGAAATTCCTTTGTCAATATACTCCAGTTCCTCTCCCCTCCTTCTTCGTGGCTGGAAGAAGTTTTCAATATCAAGGGGTATAAAGGCCACGGATGCCTATCGCTCCTGCACTCGTCAGGTTTAGGCATAACTTCTATCTGCACCACGCAGGACGCGCCCTGCCGGTTTGCCGTGCCCACACAATCGGACCCCGTATCTCCCCCGCCTATCACGACAACTTTTTTTCCTTTGGCGTCAATTACATCTCCGGTTGGCCTTTCGCCGGAGAGCATCCTGTTCTGCTGGCACAGATAATCCATCGCAAAATATATCCCTTTAAAATTCCTGCCTTTGATATCAAGATCCCGGGGCACTCTTGAACCCAGACACAGGCAGAGAGCATCGAATTCTTTCAGCATTTTTTGCGTCCCGTATTTTTTGCCGACTTCAACGTTTGTCCTGAAAGAGATCCCTTCCTTTTCAAAAATACCCACCCTCCGGTCCAGGATATGTTTCTCAAGCTTAAAATCCGGAATTCCATACCTTAATATTCCGCCGATTTTTGAATCCTTCTCGAAAACAGTTACATCATAGCCCATCCGGTTGAGGTTTGCCGCGCAGGAGAGCCCGGCGGGGCCTGAACCTATGACAGCTACTTTCTTTCCCGTTCTTTTTTGCGGCGGCCGGGGAACAACCAGCCCGCGCGAAAACGCTTCTTCAATTATGGAAAGTTCGTTTTCCCTTATCGTAACGGGGTCGTCATTTATCCCGAGAACACACGCATACTCGCATAAAGCCGGGCATATTCTCCCTGTCACCTCAGGCATTATATTGGTGGAGTTAAGAAGCTCGAACGCCTTCTCCCCCAATCCTGAGAACAGATAATCGTTCCATTCAGGTATATAATTTCCTATGGGACAGCCCCAGTTGCAGAATGGGGTTCCGCAATCCATGCATCTTGAAGCCTGTTCAATGGATTTTTCAGGACTTCTTAATGTTATAACATCCTTATAATCCCTAATCCTTTCACAGACAGGCCTGCATTCCGAGGCTGTCCTCTTGACTTTCAAGAAACCTCTGGGATCAGCCATCCGAAACCTCCGTTAACCCGATCTTTTCCTCAACATCCCGTGATTCGAGTATTTTTTTGTATTCGAGAGGAATAACTTTGACAAAATCAGCCAGCTTCTCATTGAAACTTTCGATTATTCCGGAAGCTATACTGCTTCCTGTATATTTAGAGTGGTTATGAATAAGATTATAAATCAGCGCCTTATCTTCTTCCGCGCATTTTTCCAGGCTGACCATTTTTAAATTACATCTTTCCCTGAAAACTTTTTCTTTATCATAAACATATGCTATTCC
>JAFGBE010000013.1 GCA_016933315.1 Candidatus Auribacterota bacterium | reverse complement strand
CCGCCATCCGCCTTCGCTCAGAGTCGGGCTTTCCAACTTCAGAAGCTACGGCGGATGTCCTCCGAAGCTTCTATGCTAATTCTCTTTTGTCAAGCGTAGGAGGACAGTCAAAACAGAGCAATCGAAAATCGAGCAGTAGAACAACAGATAAAAATAAGATTTTTGATTGTGGTCTAATCTCTATTGCTCTATTGTTCAAATACTTAGTTCAGGGTCAGAGCCCGAAGGGCGAGAAGCACAAATCCCCTCAAACAGCTTCCCACACAGGCTTGCCGAGGAATGCGGATAATTTAGCGGTATCTTCCTTGAGGCGTTTCAGGTTACCGTGGTCTACAACGTTTATGCGCGAGCCGTCTTTAAGCACAATATTAAGTTCGTAACTGTAGTAGGAGCTTTTATCACCCCTGCAGTATTCGGAAATTATCTGGAATGCGTGGATATCTTCGAGGCTTGCAAACCATTTTTTCGGCTCGGAATCAAAGAATTTCATAGGGTCTTTCCTGCCTTTCCAGAAATATCCCGTCTGCCTGTCGAAAACTATCGGCGCGGTGCCGAAATACAGCATAATACCGCCGACCGACGCGAAAACAAGACCGATAACAAGAGGCAATATGGAATCAACTCCGAAGGAAAACTGCCTCCTTATAATAAAACCCGCGGTAAACCCTATAAACACTCCCGTTCCTATAAGAAAAAAGAGCGCATAGAAAATTTTTGCGCCGATTGACGCCCTGAATTCGTATCTGAAGGGCTCAACTTCCACCAATCTGTGTGTGCAGAAATTTGCCCCGCCGCCTTTCGCGGGAGTCCACTCTGTTTTCTCGGCCAGGGGATCTTTGAATGACCGGGGCTCTACAGGATATTTAGTTCTATACGGGGAACGGAATACATCAATAAATTTTTTAAGCATATATTGCTTGTCCTATTTGAAGTAATAAAGCAGGCTGATATTGATTTCAACTTCTTCGTTTATCGCCTGGAATAAGCCCGGTTTCCCGTTACACATATCAAGTTTGGGGTTTACCACAGCGCCTGTCCTGTCCACGATATTCATTTCGCCCAGGCCGAGTTCCTTAAAAATTTTCGCGTATAGCTCATTGATGTCCTTGCTGCCGCCTTCTTTGACAAAACATTTTAATTTAACATCATACCGGTTTCCTGTGACTGAATAATTATGCTCCAATATTTCTATGAGAAAACCGTCAAAAACCCTGTAATATGAATATTTTGATTCAAGTTTTTCCACTTTCTGCAGGAATGCCGAGTTGGACTGGATAACAAGTGTGCACCAGCACACAAGCACAAACGCAAAAAAGAGAATAACTAAAGGCAGATTTTTCCTTATCATTTTAATCCTCAAATTTATAGGCTAACTCGGATGAACCCTGACGGTCCGACCCAACCGAATAAATCACTTTTTCATCAGCTGAATATTTCAGAGGTTTGCCGTCAAATGGGTCGATGGGAATGCTGTCGGCATATTCAGGAACCAATTCTTCAAGAGAATCCGGCAGGCGGCCTATCTTTTTTTCATACGCCTTACATAAAAACATAAACCGTGTCGCAGACAAAGACACGTCCATTCTGCTTTTCAGTTCAAAACACTTATCATACGCGGGGATAATCAAAGCAATTAAAAATTTGCCTACTGCGTTTCTGTCGAACATCCAGGGTCTTTTATCAGCAGCATATTTAACATCTTTAAAATAAGCCGCATCTATTTCATAATACGGTTTCGGGGCTTCCTTAATTGCTCTGCGGAAAAAATCCGCAAATAGCTTTTTTGTCCTGTTTGGCTGGAATAACCGCCAATTAACTTTTTCATCGGGAAGAGGGCTGGCAACCAGTTCTTCTATGTTCTGTTTCCCGGAAGATATATTATCTATAATATCATCAACCATTCTATATTCGACTTTCACCGATCTTATAAATCCATTGTTGTACGGACCAAATTCTTTGAGCTCCCCGGCCGTTTTAATAAGCTCATCATATGTCACGCTGTTTATACATACCAGCTTTCTCAATTGTTCAAGCCCCGTATCCATTATTGACATCCCCACAAGATACCCTATAAGAGCTTCAGGGTATTCAAGGATAAGATTGCCGAATTTAAGAACTTCCATACATGTTTCAATTGAACCGCTATAATCGCCGTTTTCGCGTTCATATATAGCTTTGAGAGTCATAACCCTGGCAATCTTTCGCCAAGCGGACAAATACGGCATTAAAGTGTCGAATCCGGTTACCTCGGGAGCCTGGCAAATCCTGAATTTGTTCCCTTCTTTTATCAGTCGTATTGTTTCCTGATTCTTCAAGATTATATCCCGGACATAATCTCCCTCTGCTTTCGCTTTCCCGTTTAAAATATCGCTCGCCAAAGCATCATCGGCAGGCCAGAAAAGAGTTTTTGCCGCTTCATTAAAATAAGTAAATGCGTTTTCCTTATCCGGGACTGATAACACGCTGACAGCAAGATCAGAGGTGTCGGGGGAAGAAATATCCCTGCCTAAAAGAAGAACCGCAAGTATTAAAACTATAACTGCCAGTGTGATGATTGCTATCAACTTTTTCTTCATTTTCTCCTCGCTTTCATCCGCATAAACATAATAGCATTATAACCTCTTTTTCACAAGCAAGCCTAATCTTAAGAACCTTTCCCGGATGAAGCCAACTCCGGAATTATCTTGTTCAGCCCGAGTTCTACTATTTCTTTCGCTCTTTCCGGCGTGGACGCGATGGCGTAATTTCTAAATTCCGGGGCGTTGCCCGAAGGCCTCAGGTGCGAGATATCACCGTTTGAGAAGAATATCCTGACGCCGTCTATATAATTCACGGCCGTTATACCGGAAAAGCCGTTTTCTTTTTTGAAAAAGGCTTCCAGATGCCGTTTAATAGAGAAAAATTCGCTGTTCCCGGGAAACGTTTTAAAGGAGCCGTCCAGATAAGACACCTCGGCTTTTTTCCCCTTAAAAATTACTTCCCTGACATTTTTTTCAGCGCCGGGCGAAATTGACTTTATGATCGCGCGGCTTTTCTCCGGGGGAAAGTCTTTTTTTCTGTCGGCATGTGTATAGCGGGCGGGAAGCTCTTTGATGAGTTCGGAAACCGTTTGAGCCCTATCCATGCTCAGCGAAAGAACGGAAACCAGAGGCAGCACCGCGTCTCTTGAGGGCAGGGCCCTTAATGTTTTGCCTCCTATATTTAAATCATTGCCTGTCAAAAAACCCCCGTTTGATTCCCATGAAAAAGTGTTCCATTCGCTGCCGGGCTTAACATGTTTCTTTCTCGACTCTATCATGGCCGCAATAACATAGGGAGAGCCGATTTTTGTCTTGGTTATTTCAATTTTCTTTTCGCCCAGAACTTTGTCTATCGCGTCATTGGCGCTTATCGGGACCGCAACCGCATCAATATCAACTCCCGCCTGCTTAAGCCCGAGGACAGCGAGCAAGCCAAGTATATCCCCTGTAATATAATTGACTTCATCCGTCGGCTTTCCGCCCTTAAATACCCTGTAAACCAGCAGCGGCCTGTCGGAATCGCCGTCCATAGTAACTCCGATATCGATATTGTGTTCATTCATGATTTTCTTGAATACGGCCATGGTAAGATTTGAGACGCTCTCTGTGTCCACGGGAATAAAGGCTTCGCTTCTCAATGCCGTCTGCTCTTCTTTTCTCTTGCCGGATTCGTCGGTATAGCCGACGGTAACTGTTTTTTCGGGCGATAAGACCTCGGCCCCGAGCTCTGCAAAAATTTTCCTGCCGAAATCCCGGGCGACAGCGGAATGCTGGTAGAAAAACACTCTGCATTTACGCAGCTTGCCTGAAAAAACATCTTTATATCTTTTAACGTATTTATCGACCGAAGGGCCCGAGTATTCCTTTCCCTTCAGCAGCCAGCCGGACTTTTTTGCCTCAGCTGTTTTAAACATCCCGTTTTCATCGAAGATGAGCTCTTTTTCCGAAAGCGAGTAAACTTTTTTGCGCTCCTTTGCGACATTTTTCAAAATACCGACCTCATCCGATTTCAACACCTCCCCGGCCTTTTTTGTAAATTTTATGCCGTTCCTGTCTGCGGGGATATGGCTGCCTGTGACCATGATACTCGGGATTCCTTTCCCCATAGCGTAATAAGTAAGCCCGGGCGTAGAAATAAGGCCCTGGTCGTCAACATTGCCTCCCATATCCCTTATGGCTGCCGCAACGGCCGATTTTATCCTTGGTGTGCTCGGCCTCCTGTCCCCTCCGACAGCAATGAGGGAGCCCCTTCCGAATTCCCCGGTTTCATGCATATATGACAGGAACCCTCTAGTGTTTATATAACATTCCATGTCGGTCATGTTTTCAACCGTATCCCTGAGACCGCTTGTCCCAAACCGCAACTCCTTAAACTTACCGAAATCCATAAAAGCCCCCAAACCAAACTTAAGTTTTACTTGAAATAGAGTTCTGATATAATCAGTTAACTTATGTACAGTAAAATTGTATCATACCTTTCAATTGAAATACTGCTGCTCCTGGGGCTTATAGTATCATGCATCATCATAGCCAGGAAGAAGCTGAAAGTGTCCCTGAAATTTTTCTTCTTCGGCGTATTGGGGTTTCTGATTTCGCAGATTATCCATTTACCGCCAATGTATATTTCGGTAGGCAAAAACTTACTCACCCGGCTGATGCAAAACTCAGTGTTATATTACGCCCTTGCTGTAGGCCTGTGGGCAGGGTTGTGCGAGGAAATAATAAGATTCACGATGATAAGGCTGAAATACCCTTCGATAACAAGAAACCAGGCTGTCACTTTCGGGCTGGGCTGGGCAAGCCTTGAAATCATCATGGTTCTGGGGATAGTCGGAAGCACACTTATTTCACTGCCCTTTATTTACAATACAAACGCGGAAATACTGTTAAAACAGGGTGTCCCCGAAGCTGATGTGAAACTCATAATGAACCAGATAGAAATATTCAAGTCGCAGCTTCAAAATGTGACTATATGGGTAGCGTTAAGCGCTGTTGTCGAAAGGCTCTTTGCCATTATATTCCATACGGCCTTTTCCATCTTTGCATACCTTGCCGTTTCAAAGAAGAATTTCTCCTACATTTTGCTTGCAATTCTGGCTCACACTATAATAAACTTCAGCGCCGTAATGCTCATGAGATACGGGGTATTCGTAACCGAAGCGGTTATCATGGTATTCGCAATGCTGGCATACTGGTTTATAATGGTTGCTGAAAATAAGCCCGCAGACAGGGGTTCGGAGGCATAAATGAAAAAAATAAAAAAAGGCCTTAATACAAAGTGCCTGCACGCCGGGCAGGAAGCTGATATCCCGACGGGCGCCAGAGCTGTGCCCATATACCAAACAACATCCTATGTGTTTAAGGACGCAGAACATGCCGCCAATCTTTTTTCGCTCGATGAAGAAGGGCATATATACACGCGCCTTTCCAACCCTACAACCGACGTGTTTGAGAAACGTGTAGCAGCAATAGAAGGGGGCAGCGCCGCCGTGGCAACCGCAAGCGGGATGGCCGCCATCAGCCTGGCTCTCTTGACAATAACTTCTCCGGGCGATGAAATAGTTTCGGCCGATAACCTTTACGGCGGGACTTACCAGCTTTTCCACTACACATTCCCGAAGCTCAGCAGAAAAGTGGTCTTTGTCGATTCCGATAAGCCGGAAGAATTCAAAAAGGCGATTAACGCTAAAACACGTGCTATCTATGCGGAAACCATCGGGAACCCGAAATTAAACGTGCCGGATTTTGAAAAAATCGCAAAAATCGCGCACGCCGCGGGAATCCCATTTATCGTAGATAATACATGCGGTATAGCGCTTCTAAAACCTTTCGATTTCGGAACGGACATAACGGTATCGTCTGCAACCAAATTCATCGGAGGGCACGGGACGTCTATAGGCGGTATCATAGTGGATTCAGGTAAATTCGAATGGGATAACGGAAAATTCCCCGAATTCACCCGGCCGGACCCGAGTTACCACGGGGTCAATTACTGGAAACGATTTGGCGCCACAAAGGAAGCGGGCAATATAGCCTTTGCCGTTAAAGTGCGGGTCCAACTTTTAAGAGACCTGGGGGCATGCATCAGCCCGTTTAACTCATTTCTCTTCCTCCAGGGCCTTGAAACACTGCCTCTGCGCATAAAAAAACACAGCGAAAATGCTCTTGAAATCGCCGAATTCCTAAGCAGGCACAAGGCTGTCGCATGGGTTAATTACCCGGGGCTTAAAAACAACGCTTATCATCCGGTCTCATCCAAGTATCTGAAAGAAGGGTTTGGGGCTTTAATCGGATTCGGTATAAAAGGCGGGCTCACCGCCGGGAAAAAATTCATCAACTCCGTAAAACTGCTGTCACATCTGGCAAATATAGGGGACGCGAAAACACTGGTGATACATCCTGCTTCCACAACCCACCAGCAGCTGTCCGAAGAAGAGCGGAAACTCACAGGTGTTACGGATGATTTCATAAGATTGTCCATCGGGCTCGAAAACGCCGAGGACATAAAAGAAGATATTAACCAGGCGCTCGAAAAAGCCGCCCGTTAATCAGGCCCCGTGGATATACTCCTTTAAATGCCTGTTTTCAAATTCAATATCTTCAAGCTGCGACTTGACCAGGTCTCCCAGTGAAACTATGCCCACTATCCTGTCTTTCTCCATCACCGGCAGGTGCCGCATCTTGTTCTTGGTCATGATACCCATGGAATACCCGACAGTATCGTCAAGAAGCCCGATAATGAGATCCCTGGACATAGCGTCTTTTATAAGTTTTGTTTTTAGTTCATCCACCTTCTCGGCGCATTCCCTCAAAATATCTCTCTCTGTTATTATCCCCGCAAGTTTCCTGTCGTCACCCAATACAAGTAAAGCCCCTATTTTATGCTGGCGCAAAAGTTTTGCGGCTTCATATACCGTGTTCCGGCTTCCTATGCTGACTACATTCCCGCTCTTTTTCTCGATAATATCCTTTAATTTCAAAGCTGATACCTCCTTTCGTTCTACTCAAAACTTATCACTTTGCCGAAACTGTCGCAACGCTGTGTTACATTGACGCTCGAAAGCACTTCTCCCGTTTCTATATCAATAAGCTTCTTTGAAAGCATGTCGCTGAACCCGTTATAACCGGAAGGGAACCGGCTGAATTCCACAATAAGGAAATGTGTTGCGCCGGTAAGCTTGCCTATCTGGAGCCTCGCCTGGTCCGAAACATAACCTGTTGTCTGGAAATTCAGCTCGTCAAGTATACTCCTTATCCTGCTGCGGTCAACCACCGAGAAATTTTCCACTCCCGTGCACTGTGTATAAACCGCGGTGCATTCACTCTCCAGCTGGGCCGTTATGGCGTTCTTCCACTCTGTGAGATTTACGTTCTGGGGAAGTATAACCGTATTCGATACCCGCCCGACCGCAATGGCAAGGGCAACTCTTCTGCCGCTGATAAGTTCCTGCGCGATAATATCTATTTCGGGAGTAAAATTCTTCCCGGTTACAACATTGTAAACCCTTTCCTGCCCATTCCTTTCAACCAGAACGGGTATCCTGGTGTTCGGCTGTATGACCCGCAAAACCTTATCGACATCCTGTTGGGATGAAACCGGACGGTTATTCACCGCCCTGATAATATCACCCAGCCGCATCCCGGATTTTTTCGCGGGGCTCAGCCTTTCCTGCCCGGAAACATGCGAAAATCTTGTCACCGACATGGTCTGGTTGTCAAGCGACACACCTATATCACAGTCCGAAAAAGAGAACGATGCAGGAAAAAAAACCAGAAGAAAAAGAATACTCGCCGCTATGTTAACTGTTTTGTATTTGCCGGCATTCATGATTATAGAAAAATTTTAACACTATTTCTATTGGGTGTAAATCTATTAGATTGGACCCGCCACAGGCGGAATGGCGGAGAAGGGGGGATTGACTTAACCTCGCTATGCTCGGTTAATTTTCTCCACAGCTCAAAGAAGAGTGAAAGCCGAATGAACGCCCGTATCAATTTGATATCTTAGATTTTGATTTGGCTGAATCAGGGAGATAACTTTCTATAGTTTGATTAATCTGCGGTGGTTCTCAGCCCACACCCAATCCATAAATAAAAACCCTCGCAAGGAGGGTCTTTTATTTATGGCGGAGAGGGGGGGATTTGAACCCCCGGTACGGGTATTAGCCCGTACAACGGTTTAGCAAACCGTCGCCTTCGGCCACTCGGCCACCTCTCCTATGTGAAACTATAACTTACGGAACATAAGACATTAAAGGCGATATAATATATCAGAACTCTTCTAGTGTCAATAAAGACCGCTTAATCAATGTATTCAAGCCCGCCCATATATGGCCGCAACACATCAGGAACAGCGATTTTGCCGTCTTCCGTCTGGCAATTTTCAAGCACCGCAATAAAAGTCCTGGGAAGCGCTATACCCGAGGCGTTTAACGTATGGACATATGCCCTTTTCCCGTCCCGGGCGCGGTAGCGTATATTGGCCCTGCGGGCCTGGAAATCTTCAAAGTTGCTGCAGGAAGACACCTCAAGATATTCATTGCATCCGGGCGAATAAACCTCTATATCATAACATTTGGCCGCGGCAAAGCTCATATCTCCCGAGGCCAGCAATCTCACCCTGTAATGGAGCCCGAGTTTCTGAAGAATTGTTTCCGCATCGCCCAAAAGTTTTTCGTGTTCTTCGTAAGAAGCCTCCGGCAACACAAATTTAACCAGCTCGACCTTATCAAACTGATGAACCCTTTTCATGCCGCGGGTATCCTTCCCGTATGAACCGGCCTCTTTTCTGAAACACGCGGAAAAAGAAACATGATAAAGAGGCAGATCTTCTTCAGAAAATATTTCACCGGCATACAGGTTGGTTACAGGAACTTCTGCCGTAGGAATCAAATAAAGGCCTTCCTTGTCGACCGAGTACATATCTTCCTTAAGGTTGGGAAGCTGGCCCGTACCCGTCATCGATGCCTCATTGACCAGAAAAGGAGGGACAACCTCTTTATACCCATGTTCTCTTATGTGCACATCAAGCATAAAATTTATCAGCGCCCTTTCCAGCAGCGCGCCCTTCCCTTTAAACACTACAAAACCCGCACCTGATATTTTAGAGGCCCGTTTAAAATCAACCATATCCAACTTCTCGCATAACTCCCAATGAGGCAACGGCTTAAAATTAAAGTTTTTTTTCTTTTCCCATTCCTTGACGGTCTTGTTATTTGCTTCTGACCCGACCGGCACAGCCTCGTTGGGAATATTGGGCACTGTGAGCATAATGGCGTTGATGTTTTGGGTTGTTTCCTCCACTTTAAAATCAATATCCTTGATTTTTTGGGAAAACGCCTTCATTTCAGCCGATTTTTGAGATATATCCTCCCCTTTTGACTTAGATATGCCCAGTTCTTTGGATATGCGGTTTCTGTCCGCTTTCATAACCTCTACTTCTTTTAGCAGCTCTCTTCTCCTCTCATCCAGTTTAAGGATTTCATCGAGGTCCACCTTCGAATTTTTTTTCTTAAGTCCCTCTTTTGCCTTTTTAACATTTTCCCGAATAAATTTTAAGTCCAGCATAATTTCGCCCCCTTAGTAAAACTAAAAATCTAAATTCTAATATCGAATTTCACTTCTCTATATTATCCTTTTATAACCCCGATCGGCTGCAATCTCGCAATTTTATCCGCTAACTTTGCTTTTATCACAACTTCAACCACTTTATCAATATCTTTATATGACTCAGGCGCTTCTTCAGACAACATCTTCATCCCTTTTGCCCTGACGCTTAT
>JAFGBE010000104.1 GCA_016933315.1 Candidatus Auribacterota bacterium | reverse complement strand
GACGTATTTACCGCTAAACTACAGCCTGAAATAATCAGGGACGAATTATATATGAGGGATATAAAGATAAATAAGAACGAGCGTTTGATAAGAAGGCAGATAGTGACGCACCTGTCGGTCAATCCCGAAATGGATATTCCTTCCTGTCTTGTTCTTATGAGTATAGTGAAAGATGCCGAGAGGATAGGCGACTATTGTAAAAACATATTCCAGGTTGCCGAGAAATTTAAATTCGGCAAGCAGGTTTTCAAGGATAAATACTTTGAAGAAATTAATGCCATAGGGGAAGAGATTAAAGTCAATTTTCAAAGGACTAAGGAAGCTTTTGCCGATGAAGATGAGGAAAAGGCGCTTAAATCCATAGGCACTTCGATTCAGATAGGCAAGAAGTGCGATACCATAATAAACTCCATTCTGGATGACAGGATAAATTGCAATAAAGCGGTAGTATATGCTCTGATAACAAGGTATTTCAAAAGAGTGGACGGGCATTTGTCTAACATTTCAACTTCCGTCGTGAGCCCGGTCGAGAACCTTGATTTTTCGAGAAAAGTCCAGAACAAGATACCGGAAGAAAAGTAATTCATAAAATGAAGATTCCTTTAGCGAGAGAGGGCTATTTCCACATTTTGGTTTCATTGATTGTTCTTGTGTTATTTGCCGCCCTGCGGTATTACGCAGTGGCTTTTCTCTTTCTTATAGCCGCTCTGTTTCTGGTGTGTTTTTTCAGGCAGCCCGGAAGACGGGTTGTTTATAAGAAAGGGATGGTGCTTTCTCCGGCCGACGGCAGGATTGTCCAGATAAAACGCGTCAGGCCAGGCGGATTCTTCGATAAGGAAGTTACCAGGGTCAGTATTTTTATGTCAGTGTTTAATGTGCATGTTAACTTTGCTCCCATAGAAGGGGAAATTACTTTTATGGAGCATTCACAAGGCAGGTATCTTAATGCTCTTGACCCGAAAGCCTCGGAATTGAATGAGGCGTGCGCCATCGGCTTCGAATCCGGCGGAGAGCGGGTTTTGATCAAGCAACTGGCCGGTTTGATAGCCAGGAGGATAAAAAATTGCGTAAAGGTTTCCGAAAATGTGAATGCCGGTGATAAAATAGGGATAATAATGTTCGGTTCGAGGGTTGATGTTTTCATAGACGAAGGTTTCAGCTTGAAAGTTGAGCTGGGACAGAAAGTCAAAGCCGGTTTGACGCTGATAGGGGAAAAGACTTGAAGAGAATCTACATATTGCCAAACCTGGTTACGACAGCCAATTTTCTGTGCGGCATTATAGCGCTCATGTGCATTTATAACGGGAATCTCAAACAGGCTGCCATGCTTGTTTTCCTGGCTATGGTGTTTGATTTTTTTGACGGTTCAATTGCCAGGATACAGGGGTCTTACAGTAATTTCGGCATGGAGTACGATTCGCTTGCCGATCTTGTATCATTCGGGATAGCGCCTGTATTTACGGTTTATGCTATGGCCCTGTCTAAAATGGGAAGGACAGGTATGGGGATATCGTTCCTTTATTGCACTTGCGCTGCCCTGCGGCTTGCCCGTTTTAATACGCAGGTCTCATCAAGTCTCTCCGAAAAAAAGTCATTTCGCGGCCTCCCTACGCCGGCTGCCGCAGGCCTTATAGCTATGATGTTTATAACGGTTGAAAAATATAGGATTCCGCATGATTCATGGATGGTCTCTTTTACTTTTCCGCCGGTTCTTATACTCCTTTCTTACCTGATGGTAAGCAATATCAGGTATCCTACTCTTTATGATTTCAGTGTTTTCAGGCAGAAAAATTTCCTGTATCTTGTCCTGATAGTAATATGTATAGGAGTTGTGCTGTTGAATATAGAAGTTTTCCTGCTGTTTCTGTTTATATTCTATGCCCTGGCCGGGCCTTTGAGTAATATGAAATCAATGCGCAAATGGTTTTATGATGTTAAAGACAAAGATTTACATTCCGGTAAGGAAAGGGTAAAAAATGATTGATAAAAAATGGATTCGGGAAGCAGACGGCGTATTCACTAAAATACGAGAACACGCGCATAACATTAATAACCTGATGACAGTTGTATTCGGGAGGGTTGAATTACTTCTTTACAGGGATGACCTGGAAAAAAAGGCGAGGGAGGATTTGAAGTCAATACAGGAAAATTCGCAGAAAGCCATGCAGATGCTGAAGGAGATATCGATAGAATCAAAAGATATGCAGTTGAAGTTAAAAGGCGATCCGGAAGATACCAAATAAATGGAATTCAGGAAATACTACATAGTAAAGAAAATCGGGCATGGGACATTTTCGGAAGTTTACGAAGTTAAGGAGCGTGAAACAGGCGAGCATTTTGCGTTAAAGCTGTTCAAGCCGATGTCAAATTCAGGTTCCAATGCAAAGAAGAAGTTCCTTTGCGGGGCAAGGGTAGCCAAAAAGATTAAAGGCGAAAATATTATAAGGGTCTTTGATATATGTTCAGAGCGCGATTCCGTTTTTTATGTTATGGAGCTTGTTGACGGCTGCCGCCTGAAAGACGCCATAGCGGACAAATCTTTAAGGGACATTAGATTGACGCTGGATATCATGATATCCGTTGCCTCCGGTGTTAACGCGATTCACAAGGCGGGCTTTATTCACCGTGACATGAAACCGGAAAACATCCTTTTAACACGGGAAAAGAAGGTAAAAATAATCGATTTCGGGTTGGCTGTTCCCAGGAAAAGATTTTTTTGGAATAATTTCAACATATCGGGCAGCCCGTCTTATATTTCCCCCGACCAGATACTGAACAAAAGGGTTGACGAAAGGTGCGATATATATTCGATCGGTATTATCTTTTATGAAATGCTTACGGGTAATGTACCTTTTACCGGCAGCTCAAGGGAAGAAGTTTACAGGCTTCACCTTAATCCCCGCTCTTTGCCTAAACCATTGCCCCGATCGAATGATAAGAACACAGACAAACTCGAGAGTATAGTTTTGAAATGCCTTGATAAGGATAAAAACAAAAGGTATCCCAACGCGGGATTTGTAATAAGAGATTTAAATTACGTTAAAAGTTTGTATTGAGGGTTTGCTGGTAATTTATTATGTGTTATATACGGAGGAATTAAAGTGAAAGCTAAATATTTCTTGATGCTTGTTCTTATAGGCCTATTGGTAACGGGTGTGGTAATCGCGTATAAGTCGGTTTCCAGGAAGATGGCGTATGGCTCTTTTGAAAAAGGACGGGAAATGTATTCTGCAGGTGATTATATCGCTGCCTCGGAAAAATTCCAGAGGGCGTATTCATCGCAGAAAGAGACTAATTTAGGCCGCGACAGCCTTATATATTATGCGAGGTGCCTGACAAAACTTAAGAAGCCCGAAGCTTTTGACGCATGGAGAAAAGTGGAGCAACTGGGAAATATAGAAGACCGAAAAGCCGAAGTGCTTTATAATCTAGGCCTTTTTGCATTTGAGAGCGGGGACCTCAAAACTTCGGAAAAATATTTTTCCGAAGTTTTGCAGAAATACGGTTCTGATGTTTTTGCGGGTTCAAGCAGCTATTTTATAGGGCTCATAGAACTCGAACAGGGTTATCCCGTTTCCGCAAAAGAAAGGTTCCTCGACGTTGTAAGAAATTACCCGAATTCGGACTTTGCCGAAAGCGCTCAGGAAAAATTCGGGGACGCTAATATACTGATACTCTTTTCGGAGAAAGACAATCCCTTTGTTGAGAATTATATTGTCGAGAATGGCGATTCCCTTTCCAGGATGGCAAGCCGGTATAACACAACGGTTGACTTGATAAAGGAGATTAACAAGCTTGACAGCGGGTTGATAAGGGTGGGGCAGAGGCTGAAAGTCCCAAAAGTCACGTTTTCAATTTCGATTGATAAGTCACAGAATAAGCTCATGTTGTTGGCGGATGGCAAGATGTTTAAGGTTTATACAGTGGGCACAGGCGTAGAGAATTCGACTCCTACGGGCAAATTTAGTATAATCAATAAAATTGAAAACCCGCCGTGGAAAGGGATTCCGCCCGAAGACCCGAGAAATATTTTAGGCAGCAGGTGGATGGGATTCAATGAACCTTATAAAAGTTACGGGATACACGGGACCACGGAACCTGACACGATAGGTTATCAGAGCAGCGCCGGTTGTGTCAGGATGTATAATCATGATGTAGAAGAAATATTCAAAATAATCCCGGTGGGGACAGAAGTAACTATTGTTGATTGAGTAAATTAGCGGAGATATTATGAACGGCGGCGGGTTGGATTTTGAAAAACCGATATTAGAACTGGAAAGAAAAATTTCGGATTTGCGTAAGTTCTCTGCTGAAGAGGGAATAGATGTTTCGGAAGAGATCAAAGGCCTTCAGGTCAAGCTGAAGAAGATAAAAGACGAAGTGTTTTCCGGGCTTTCGGCGTCACAGAGGGTGCAGATAGCCCGTCACCCGAAAAGGCCCTATTTCCTTGATTATGTGGAGAGAATATTCAGTTCATTCCTCGAGCTGCACGGGGACAGGAGATTTTCAGATGACAAGGCTTTGGTAGGCGGGCTTGCCGAGGTGGATGACGTTAAAATTATGGCGATAGGGCATCAGAAAGGGCGCGATACCAAGGAAAACCTGATGAGGAATTTTGGCTGTGCTCATCCCGAGGGATACAGAAAGGCTCTTCGCCTGATGAAAGTTGCGGAAAAGATGCAAATTCCCATTGTGTCTTTTATTGATACTCCGGGGGCTTATCCCGGGATAGGCGCGGAGGAAAGGGGACAGGCCGAAGCAATAGCCGTCAACTTAAGAGAAATGTCTTTGATGAAGGTTCCTATAGTATGCGTAATAATAGGAGAGGGTGGTTCCGGCGGTGCCCTCGGCATAGGAGTAGGTGACAGGATATTGATACTGCAGAATGCCTATTATTCAGTTATTTCGCCTGAAGGTTGCGCCGCAATATTATGGAAAGACAGGGCAAAAGCGAAGGTTGCGGCTAATGCGCTGAAGCTTACGGCCGATGACCTGATAAAACTCGGGATAGTTGATGAGATCGTTAAAGAACCATCCGGCGGGGCGCACAGGGATTCCGATGAAGTCGCCGACAACCTGAAAAAAGCTTTAGTGAAAAATTTAAAGGAGCTGCAAAAAGTTCCTGTTCCAACGCTTATACAAAGCAGGTATAATAAGTTCAGGAATATGGGTGCCTACGAAGGGAAGAAAAATGGAAGTAAAAATAAGAAAAGCAAAAATCAGTGATACAAAGCAAATCCACAGCTTAATAAAATTTTATGCGGAAAAAGGAGACATGCTTGCCCGGCCCTTGAGCCTGATATATGAGAATATACGGGATTTTTGGGTGGCAACAGAGGAAGGGCTTCCCATCGGATGCTGCGCCCTTCATGTTGTGTGGGGTGATCTGGCTGAAATAAAATCTCTGGCGGTACACGAATCTTTCATGAGGCAGGGCATAGGCACTAAGCTTGTGCAGTCATGCTTGAAGGAAGCGGTTGAAATGGAAATGAAAAAGGTTTTTGCTTTGACATATAAACCCCATTATTTCGAGAAGCTCGGGTTTGAAAAAGTTTCGAAGGAGATTTTACCGCATAAGATCTGGAGCGAGTGCATAAACTGCCCCAAATTTCCCGATTGCGATGAGATAGCCGTTTTAAAAAATTTATGACTTCAAGAGGGTTTTTAAAGCGAGAATAGCTATTATTGTCTTACTGTCCTTTATTTTGCCTTTTCGCACCATTTCCAGCGCTTTCGGGAGCCTCACCTTGCTGATTCTGATATTTTCATCAAATTCAGGTTTTGATTTCCCCTTTACTCCTGTTTCAGCTTTATATATATGAATCAGCTCGTCACTGTAGCCTACGCAGGGATATAAATCCAGAAGTTTAATTATATTTTTTAGCTTATATCCTGTTTCCTCTTTCATCTCACGCTTTATGCAGTCCAGGGGAGCCTCGTTTTTATCGATTCTTCCTGCCGGTATTTCGAAGAGGGTTTTCCCAACCGGATATCTGAACTGTCTGATGAGAATAAGTTTATCCGGCTTTTCTATGGCTATTACGGCTACCGCACCATTGTGCCTTATAACTTCGCGGGTAGCTTTTTTCCCATTAACAAGCTTGACAAGAGCCTTTTCAAGGGCTAATATCTTGCCTTTATAAATTATCCTTTTGGAAATAGTTTTTTCTTTCATTGTAAAGTAAAAGCCAAAAAAATACGCAAAAATTGGGTTGCACTGGTTTTGGTAAGATTATATAATTAGCACTCTTAAATCGCAAAATATAAATATCGGAAATTCAGCAGGTTAATTATATGGGAATGACTATAACCGAGAAAATTTTAGCTGCTCACGCCGGCAGGGATAAGGTATATCCCGGCGAATTGATTATTGCCGATGTTGATATTGCACTGGGGAACGATGTTACTGCCCCGATAGCAATAAAAGAATTTGAAAAGACGGGCGCAAAAAAGGTATTCGATAAGGACAAAATTGTGCTTGTGCCGGACCATTTTACGCCGAACAAGGATATTGCCAGCGCGGAACATTGCAGGATCCTCAGGGATTTTGCAAAGAAATACGGGATAACCCATTATTTTGAGATAGGGGAAGTCGGCATAGAACATGTGCTTCTTCCCGAACAGGGCATAGTTTTGCCCGGGGAAGTTGTAATAGGCGCCGACAGCCATACATGCACTTATGGCGCACTCGGCGCTTTTTCAACCGGTGTGGGGAGCACCGATCTGGCTGCAGCCATGGTTGAGGGCAAGGCATGGTTTAAAGTCCCGGAAACGATCAAGTTTGTATATACAGGGAAGCTTAAAAAGTGGGTTTCCGGTAAAGACCTTATACTTTATACAATAGGCAAAATAGGGGTTGACGGTGCGCTGTATAAGGCTATGGAGTTCACCGGGCCGGCCTTAAAATATGTAGATATGGCGGGGCGTTTTTCGATGGCCAACATGGCGATTGAAGCCGGAGCCAAAAACGGCATTTTTATACCTGACAGCATAACGGAAGAATATGTGAGCCGGAGAGCTAAAAAGAAATACACTTTCTATGACAGCGATTCTGATGCTTCATATTCGGATGTTATCAAAATAAATACTGACGGTATCGAACTCCAGGTTGCGTGCCCGAACCTTCCGGAAAATGTTAAACCTGTTTCTGAACTTCGGGATGTCGAACTGGATCAGGTCGTTATAGGATCTTGTACCAACGGAAGAATCGAAGATTTCAGAATAGCCGCCCGGATAATGAAAGGGCAGAAAATTGCGAAATATTTAAGGTGCATTATTATACCCGGTTCACAGAGTGTTTATCTTGAAGCTTTGAACGAGGGTCTGCTTGAAATATTTATCAAAGCAGGGGCGGCGGTATCCGCTCCTACATGCGGGCCGTGCCTCGGAGGGCATATGGGCATACTCGCCAGCGGAGAAAAAGCGCTTGCTACGACGAACAGGAATTTTGTCGGCAGGATGGGGCATCCGAAAAGCAAGGTCTATCTTTCGGGGCCTGCCGTAGCTGCCGCATCTGCGGTAAAAGGCAAAATAGTTTCGCCCGAAGAGGTGTTGAAATAGTATGTCAGGAGCGTGTATTTATGTTTAAAGGCAAAGCGTGGAAATTCGGAAATGATATAAATACGGATGAGATAATTCCGGCCAGGTATCTTAACAGTTCCGATCCTGTTGAGTTGGCAAAGCATTGTATGGAAGATGCGGACCCCGATTTCCCGAGAAAAATCTCAAAAGGCGATATTATAATAGGCGGAAAAAATTTCGGCTGCGGTTCCTCAAGAGAACATGCTCCGATATCCATAAAAGCGGCGGGAATCAGCTGTGTTATAGCAGTTTCATTCGCAAGGATTTTTTTTCGCAACGCTTTCAATATGGGGCTTCCGATTTTTAATTGTCCGGAAGCTGTGGAAGACATAAAAGAGGGGGACGAGATCCAGGTCAGCCCCGAAACCGGATTGATAAAAAACCTGACTAAGGGAATGGAATACAAAGCGAATCCCATACCGGAGTTTATGAGGGATTTGCTTAAGGCCGGAGGGTTGATGAAGTATGTTACGGCTCAAACTAAAAAGAAATCTGAAAGGAATAAATAATGAAAAAGTCATATAAAATCGCTGTTATTCCGGGCGATGGCACCGGCCCGGAAGTGATTAAAGAAGGTATTAAGGTTTTAAAGGCGGTTTCCCAGAAATTCGGTTTCAAACTTGATTTTGAAAATTACGATTTTGGGGGGGAGCGTTATAAGAAAACAGGTGAAACCCTTCCCGAATCGGCTGTGGAAGAACTCAGGAAATTCGATGCAATATATCTCGGTGCAATAGGGCACCCCGATGTGAAACCGGGAATTCTTGAGAAAGGCATATTGCTGAACCTTCGTTTTTCCCTTGACCAGTATATCAATCTGAGGCCTGTTAAGCTTTATCCTGGAGTCTGGACACCTATTAAAGACAAGGAGCCTAAAGATATAGATTTTGTGGTTGTGAGGGAGAATACGGAAGGCCTGTATGTGGGTACAGGCGGTTATCTGAAAAAAGGGACAAAAGATGAAGTGGCGGTTCAGGAATCGATTAATACCAGAAAAGGTGTTGAGAGATGCCTGAGATATGCGTTTGAGGTTACAAGAAAGAAAAATAAATCGAAAAAACTTACACTTTGCGGGAAAACCAATGTTTTGACATACGCTTTTGATTTATGGGAGAGGGCTTTCCATGAAATCGGAGAGAAAGATTACAGGGATGTACAGAGAGATTATGCCCATGTTGATGCGACATGCATGTGGATGGTTAAAAATCCCGAGTGGTTTGATGTTATCGTAACGGATAATATGTTCGGGGATATCATTACAGACCTTGGAGCGATGATCCAGGGCGGTATGGGTATAGCTGCAGGCGGGAATATCAATCCGGAAGGGGTTTCGATGTTCGAACCTATAGGAGGTTCGGCGCCTAAATATACAGGTAAAAATGTTATTAATCCTCTGGCTGCCATATGTGCAGGGGGTATGATGCTGGAGACTATAGGAGAGGAAACTGCCGGGAAAAAGGTGGAAAAGGCTGTTATGAGCATAACGCCTAAACTTAAAAGCCTTTCAGCCGGCAAAATGGGCTATAGCACAACTGAAGTCGGAGATCTTGTGATCAGCGCCCTGTAAGGGAAGAAGTAATTAAACGGAGAAATATGAAAAAATATAATATTGCTATAGCGGGGATAACTGGTGCTGTCGGACAGGAGATTATTTCCATTCTTCAGGAAAAAAGGTTTCCTGTAAATGATATTAAAGGACTGGCATCGGAACGCTCAGCAGGAAAAGAATTTGTATTTGGCGGTTCGGCGAAAAAGATAGAGGTCCTTTCGGATGATTCATTTAAGGGCGTGGATATTGCTTTTTTCAGCGCCGGAGGAGCTATCAGTAAAAAATTTGTTCCCTCTGCGGTAAAAGCAGGTGCTGTAGTTGTAGACAACACAAGCGCTTTCCGGATGGAACCGGATATTCCTTTGGTTGTGCCGGAGATTAATGCTCATGAAGTAAAAAATTATACCCGGAGGGGTGTGATTGCAAATCCGAACTGTACTACTGCAATAGCGTTAATGGGGATTGCTCCTATTCACAAGTTTTCACGCGTGAAAAGGATTATTGCCTCAAGTTACCAGTCTGTTTCTGGGGCTGGCGCGAAGGCTATAAAAGAACTTGAAAATCAGGTATTTGACTGGGCAAATAAAAAAGAACCAAAAAACAGTGTATTCCCTTATCAGATAGCATTTAATGTCATACCTCATATCGATGCTTTTACAGAAAACGGTTTTACCAAGGAGGAAATGAAGCTTCATAATGAGTCCAGGAAAATTCTGGGTGACAGCAAACTGGTTGCGGTCTGCACTACTGTGAGGGTTCCTGTTTTCAGGGCGCACTCGGTTGCCGTGAATATTGAAACAGAATCGAAGGTATCTGTTGATAGGGCAAGAGAACTTATAAAGGGTTTTTCGGGTGTGCAGTTATGTGATGACATTTCCCGCAATGTGTATCCTATGCCTCTTTACTGGAGCGGAAAAGACGATTGTGCCGTGGGCAGGCTGCGAGAGGATTATACAGTGCCCAATGGATTGTCCTTTTTTGTAGTCGGTGACCAGATAAGAAAAGGCGCCGCTCTTAATGCGGTGCAGATTGCGGAAGAACTGCTTAAATACTTATAGCAACCCTGTAATCTGAAAGAGATGTAATGCCGGATTATGCCCTCCTCGTTTAGTGCCGGCTGCCGAATTAAAATGTCGCTGGCGGGAAAGATAATGGTTGTTGAACGCAAATCCGAATTATCCCGAAATATAGTGCTGATAATAGAGTACGACGGTTTGCTTTTCAGCGGCTGGCAGACTCAGAAAAACGCTCCGACTGTGCAGCGCGCGATAGAGAAGACGCTTGAGAAGATATTGTCCCATAAAGTCCGGATTTTCGGTTCCGGCAGGACCGATGCCGGTGTTCATGCAAAAGCCCAGACGGCGAATTTTTTCACTAACAATGATCTGTCATGCCGGAAAATACAAAAAGCTTTAAATTCATGGCTTCCCGATGGAATATCCGTGAAAAAAGTGTCGGAAGCGGATGGCAATTTCCACTCCAGGTATTCGGCAAAACTCAAGCATTACAGGTATGTTATTCTCAACGGCAGGACGCCGCCTGCCCTTGAGAGAAACAGGGTATGGTTTATCCCGTACCCGCTGGAAACAGTAGATATGAGGAAGGCGGCAAAATATCTCTTGGGTCGACATGACTTTTCTTCATTCGGAGTCAATTCCAGAAGTAAGGTGGATAACCCCGTAAGAACGATTTACAGTATAGAGATACAGAAAAGAGGCTCGAAAATACAGTTTGACATTACGGGTGACGGTTTCCTTTATAAAATGGTAAGAAGCATAATAGGAACGCTTGTGGATGTGGGCAGGGGGAAAAGGAATGCGGATGAAATTAAAACTATATTATCCGCAAAAAGCCGTATAGGCGCTTCGCCGATAGCCCCGCCGCAGGGTTTGTATTTATACAGGGTCATTTATTAGGGCCAATCCTATTTCAGTTCGGGGTATATATCAAGGTATTCGGTCTGGGCCGCGCCTGCAGGCGGCCAAAACCAGCCGTTCGGATCCCATGTCTGTGCAAGATAAAACTTTTCGGCCAATGTCTTGAAACACAGCGATGACTCTTTATATTTGTGCTGGTCAAAATAGATTTTTCCCAGTATGAAAAGCGCTGTTCCGACATCATTTAGTTTGTCGTATTTGAATATTTTTGCTTTTGACCTGTAATCTCCTTCTTCCCAATAGACCAAGTCCTTCTCATTCGCAAGTTTCTCCTGCTGCTGCTTTGCTGCTTCGGCTTTGTATTTATCCAGGACTATGAGCGCATATTCCTCCGCTAACAGAAGGTTGTTGTTATTCAGGTTATCGAACGCCCCTTTTAAAAAACCTGACGAATTGAGTGCGGGGGGGAGGGACATAATGTCGAAATCAAAATCTGCCGCGGGCATATCAATATTTTTTATCTTCGGAAGTTTTGTCCTCCCAAATCTGCCCAGCGGTTTAAAAGGGTTTATATAAGCGCATATTATCCTCCAGCTTGTGGCGCTGGCGGCGGCCGGGTTGGTATTCGCGCTTTTTTCCCGGGGAGTCAGCCAGCCGTCGGCAAAAGTGTAAATATAAGGTCTTGAGGAGTAAGGTATCCCCGCCGTTTCGACTGTTGCAGCCCCAGATATTTTTTTATCGATGTTATCTATAAGTCTTTTATAGTATTCGGCCCGGTCTTTGCTGAAAGGGCTGCCCTTGTCAGCTTTTTGGGAATGGTAGGAGCGGAGAAACTCTATGACTTCAAGTGTTTGAATGACAGCCGGGTCTATTAAGTATTTTTTTTCTTGTACCTGCAGCTTATCTATTTCGCCTAGAAAATAAGTGGCATTGTAAACGTAATAATCAGCTTTTTCGGCCATTTTGGATGCTACTTTCGGATATGTGTCTTTAAGTTCCTTGAATTTCTCAATGTTGTATTCGTGGAGAGCCATATATGTGTTTATCATCTGGCCGGTGCCTTCAAGCCATATGACCCTGTTCCGGCCGGTTTTCTCTGTATTTGATTTATCGGTAAAGTCAAACCCTTCAACGCCTTTGTCTTTGATCATAAATTCTTTTTCCGCGAATTCGACAAGGAAATCGGGGGATATGCCGAAATTTTCACTTGTGAATTCCGGCGACAATGCGGTTATCATCCATGATATGGTGTCAAGTGCGAGCGTTTGGTCCAGTCCGTTATCGTTGAACCCTCTGTAAACGACACCTATTTTCTGGTCAAAAACGACATTTTTAAGCCATTCGGCGACACCTCTTTTTTCTTTGTGAAAAAAAGCCTTTTCGATTTCGGAATCCGCGTTTTCCTCAAGAATTTTTGTAAGCGCGTAATAATCTATATTATTTTCGGTTGAGTAAACCTCTCTCCATGGCACTGTATCATTAAGGTAACTCATGGCTATGCCTCCGTCTTTATGCGGCATAGTCTCTCCCACCCACCTTACGATTTTTCTTGCAAGAGGGGCATACCTGTCGGTTTTGGTGAATTTGTCATATTGCAGCGCGAGCAGCGCGATCCAGAGATTGGGCCCTGTGTGGATACGCGTTTCAATGCCGAGGTCTCCGGTTATGGTGTTGTAAAAGTTTGCATATCCTTTGTCATTCCAGCGTTTGTCGAAGAAAAGCAGTATTTTGTCCGCGGATTCATAATCGCCCATGAGAAGGAAGCATATTCCGGCTACAGCCTGGTCGTATGTGGATGCCTGTGCGGAAAGTTCGATATCTCCCGTTTCGCTGAAGCTTTCCACCAATCCTGTGTTCTGAGACTGCTGCAACTTTAGCCAGGAATATATTTTTTGCAGGTATTCGGCTGAAAATGAGGCGGTTTCGTTGTCTTCGGAACTGCAGAAAGAAACTGCCCCTCCGGAAAAACAGATTATAAGCAGACAAAAAACAAATCTCTTAACAGGCATTTTATTCCTGAAGATTTTCTTCTTTTACGTTTTTAGGAAGTAAATCCTGGGTGTAAAGCGCCTTAATTTCATAATATATTTTTCTCGGTATGCGTTTTTCGACGCCAAGCTCATTTTTGTCAGACAGGGAGTTGATGCCCCACCATTCTTCATTCATGTTCATATTGCCGGGAGCTTCTATATCTTTGTAATATTCACCTTTGGACCAGCTGCCCGTTTCGTCCTGTGTATCGTAACCGCCGTCGTTATATTTCCACCATTCGTCTGTCCACTCAAAAACACATCCTCCCAGGCAGTTTCCTATGCCTGTTCCGTAATAACTGTTTTCAATAAGGTCTTTTATCTGTGATGAGATAAAGAGCGCTTGCGTATCCTGGTCTTCATTTGCCTTATGAGCATCATAGGCATCACAGCCAAATTCAACGACAGCGACAGGCTTGTCATATTTGAGTTTTACCTGCCTGAAGAAATTTCCGAATGTTTTACCCCTGTATACGTTGGATGCGACAAGGTCTATATCTGGAGTGACATCTTTAGCTATCTCCAGAAATGTTGAATCCGAATTTCCCAGGGCCACCGGATGGTTGGGGTCTATTTCCTTTATTGCTTTTGCGATATCATTGACAAAAGAATAAAACAGCTTCGCTTTCGCGATCCTTCTTTCATAGGGATTCTTGATTTCATCGATTTCGGGGGTTGACCACGGGTTTATTTCTTCGTATCCGAAGCTGATATTGGTTTCATTCCCGAGCAGCCAGAAAAGTATTCCGGGCTCATCCTTGTATTCTTTCACCATAGCTATGACATCGGTTTTTATGGCATCGGTGAATTCTTTGTCGCCATAATTCGGGGAATTCCAGAGCCCGAGATAATGACCCATAATGGACATGATGCCGTGTTTCTTATAAAAATACCTTATAACCTGCTTTGTGGCTTCCGGGAACGGGCTGGGTTTGTATAGCCTGATTGTGTTGACGCCCATGTTTTCCATCATCGGGCCGTCTATTGTCCAAGGTCGGTTCGGATCCCTGTAAAAATCATAGGAGCCGTCCTGCCCGACAGGAATAGGGGAATAGCACAGGCCTTTTATAAAAAATGGGTTGTTGTTTACTATCATCCCGGATCTTTCATTTTTCGTTTCTATGAATACATTCTGGGGAACGGCATTGATCTCATCGAAAAAATAATTAGCCTTGGATAGCATATAAGATGCCAGGGACATTTTTTTAGGTGTTATGCTGGCATCTTCCTTGAAAGGGGAAACCCTGATTGAAAAGAGCAATATAAGGATAATTATTAAAATGGAGCAAAAAATATAAAGTAATCTTTTTTTCATGAGATCTCCTTAAAGGCGCCGGAAGAGGGATTGTGCTCTTCCGGCGCTGCGAAAATTTATTGCACGTATTGAATATCGTCCATGTAAAATACGGCTCCGTCGGGATTGTCGAGTTGTGAAGCCGAGAAACAGAAACCGCCGCTGATATAACTGAGGTCGGCGTCTGAAAGATCCACTGAATATTTTTTCCATTCACCCGTGAGGGTTATAGGGCCGGTAGAAGCCGTGTCAGTGTCGGAGAATTCTCCGGTGATTCCTCCCATTTTAAATTCTACGGTCTCTCCTCCTTTTTCGCCGCGAGCCCAGAATTCAAGCGCTTTTGCGCCAGTAAGGTTATAACCGCCTTTGGAGCTGCCCCAGTTATTTGCAGGGTTTTGCCAGTATATTCCTATCCAGCCCTGGTTGTTCGTTGTTTTTCCCGTATAATTTATTTTTATACAGGTTTTTCCGGCGTAGGGGTTTTCTGTACAGTTTTGATTTACCTGAATTGCGCCTACATCTCCCATCCAGCCTGAAGGCACATAATGGTTCCCTTTTGCCATATTATCTGTGTAAACATTGAAAGGAAAATCAACGCCTACCGCAAAACTTGAGATAAAAATGGCCAAAGCAAACAACACACATTTCTTCATGGTTCTCTCCTCCTTTAGTAGCTTATTTTTCCGATTTTAAAAGACTAACAGACAGAAATTTTATAGTCAATCCTTATTCCATACTTCTTTATAGTAAAAATAAGCAGGCCTTAAACGCCTGTAGAATGGGCTGTTTTTGCCGTCACCCTGGGATGTTATTCCAAGCCATTCTTCATGGCTCCACCCGTCGGGCATAGGCGCTCCGAAACTGGGAATCGTATCCTGCACTGCGGCATCTGTCAGGTCCATCCTTTTCCACCATTCATCGGCCCATTCATAGACAACGCCGCCTATAGCATTACCTTCGCCGCTTTCTCCTGCGGCGTTAAAAGCTATATCTTCCCAGTTTCCTTTATGGTAAAGCATCTGTTTTTCTTCCCCGTATTCCATGCTCTGGTCGTTGAAGTAGGCGGAGCATCCGTATTCGGTTATCAGGACAGGCCTGTCATAGACGTTTTTTATATCTGACCACAAGTGGTTTCCGAACCCGAAAGTGCCCCTGTAACAGTTAGAGCCGTAAACATCTATATCCGGTGCGAATTCGGCGCATTTATCGAGAAGAAATACATCGCCGTTGCAGATTGCAACAGGCCTTTTCATGGGATCCAGCTCATGGATTAGCTTTGCCGCTTCGTTTACGAAGGAATAATAAGCCTCCGGCTGCGACTGGGAATTATTCGCGTTTCCATAATTGTTTTCGTTGCCGAGAACCCACATTATTATAAACTCTTCATCTTTAAGGTCTTCAACCATGTCACGCACGCTTTTGAGCATGTTTTTTTTCTGTTCCGGGTTGGTATAATCAGTCCCTTCCAGCCACGTGGCTCCGGAATCAACGGCATAAACCCCTATGTAGTTGCCGGCGATTGCGTAGATACCGTAATCTTCTTTTAATTTTCTGAAAAGCTCCTTGTTGTATATTCCATGATAACATCTTATTACATTGCAGCCCATTTCCCTTAGTAGTTTTGCATCTCCGACTACAGTTTCATCTGCATCCTGGATGTTATTTGCATTTTCGTCAATCCACGAATCAAAGAAACCGTCAATCTTCCCGTTTTTGTTCAAATCATCCAGCTGCCAGTCCTTATGCACAGTGAGGTTGCCGAACTCAGGGCTTCTGCCCACAACGTTGGGAGAATATGCTATCGATTTCATTATGAAAGGTTTTCCGTTGACAAACATTTGCCAATGCCCGTTTTCGTATTTTACAAGCTTTACATAGTCTCCGCCCCTTGTTTCAATTATCTTCAATTCTGCAAGATCCTGTTTGGGAGGAATTACCTTATCCGGACTGCATTCTGCTATATAGCCCGGGTCTATTAAAAACTTGTCGTTTTTAAGGTCGTTGTCAAATCCGTTGATTATATCTACTTTTGTGTTTTGCATTTTCATTCCCAGCTCAGGATGCTTCCTTAAAAGCATGTCTATCCTGTCGTAAGCGAGTTTTGACATGTATAAGGGGGTATGCCAGTATGTCCATCCGACAGACCTGGGAAACATTACTATAACCGCGTAATAAGCTTTTAATGCATGATCGTATTCTTCGGCTTTTTCCAGCGCAAGGGCGGTATAGTACAGTTTTACTCCGGGATCCTCATTTATGGTTGCCCATTTGTAAAAATTTGTCATGTGGTCATCCGTATTTATAAAATCCCACTGATTTCCCTCGAGTTTGCGTGTTCTCAGCGCCTTCAGGTACTCAGGGTCTTTGAAGACGGATGTTGTGTCGGGGAATATCCCTTCGCCGGTTGCTGCCGCCAAGCCGGACTGGTCCATTATTTTGTATTTATACTTTAGTGTTCCGGGGTTTTCAAACCGCCCGTATTTTTCATACTCGACTATTTTCTCCGTTCCCGGGTTGCTTAATTTTGCGGAAGCCGATAAAACAGGATGTGAATTAAGGGATAAAATAAAAAGGAATATTGTTATTAAGAAGTAGTTTTTTTTCACTTTGCACTTTCTCCTGGTAAACCCGTTTTTGCGGGAGCTGTCGATTCCCTCACAATCAGTTCTGTCGGCATGCTGATTGTAGGAGCGCATATGTTATCCCTTTCAATCATATCCATCATCAGTTCCACGCTGTAAAAAGCGAGTTCCTGCCTGAATATGCGGACAGTTGTAAGGGGAGGGATGGAGTGTCTTGCCCATCCGATATCATCGAATCCTACGATGGAAACATCCTTCGGCACGGAAAGGCCCTTATAAGACATTACTTTTAATGAGCCTATGGCAGTCTCATCGTTAACCGAGAAAATTGCCGTTATATCGGGCGCATCTTTCAATATCTTTTCTGTTGCCTTGATGCCTCCTTCAACCTGCATATTCCCTACGGCTGTAATGTTTTTGTCTATAGGTATGCCTGATTCTTTCAGGGCATCGATATAACCCCTGAACCTTTCATTTGCCACAAAAGATTCTATATCAGAATGAATATAAGCTATCCTTCTGTGGCCTAATTCCACAAGATGCTTAACGGCTTCCTTGGCGCCTGTGTAATTCTCGGAAATGACAGAAGGCGTCTTGCTGCACGGTTTGCTATCTATAAATACGCACGGCAGGTTGCTGCTGTAACACTTTTCTATTATATCCTCCGGCAATTCCCCGACTAAAAAGTATCCTGACCAATGGTCGGAGTACTGGAACTCTGCGTTTTTTGATATGTCCTGAAACACAAGATGGTTGTTGTTTTTTGAAAGTTCAGCCTGGATAGCAGTAAGGATATCCATGTGGTAAGGCCCTAACACCGATAGCCCGTAAGCTTTTATGATCCAGCAGAAAGTAAGGTTTTTATTTTCTGCCGAGATTGAAGTGGTTACTTTTTCAGGTTCCGAGACGAAAGTTCCGGTAGCAGGTACGGCATATAAAAGTTTTTCCTTGATTAATTCGGCAATAGCTTTTCTCACGGTTGCGCGGTTTACCTGATAAAGCTTGCTGAGTTTTTCTTCAGACGGGATCATTTCGCCCGGTTTATATGTGTGGTCTCTTATCTTATTGCGCAAGACTTCTGTTAGCTGCATGTACAGGAAAACCGGCTTATTTCTGTCTAGCGAATGGTTTGTCACGTTTTTATTAACCCCCATGTTTAATGGTTTTGCAGGACTATACTAGTATACCCCCGGTACTTATATCTGTCAAGGCACTAAGATTAAAATATTGCTTGTATATTGACTATGCAGTATACATCAAGTATATAACCTGTATGCTATAAACAAAACTCCTTGTGACGGATTTCTGACAAAGCAGATGAGTTGCAAAGCGGGTATAATAAACCGGTGTTTATATCTGTATTTCCGGATATTGTATATCATTTCCGCTGAATAATTATGTTTCAATTCCAACTGTTTGGAAGTTATGAAGCAGGTTAAATTTTTGTTGCATTTGAAAGTTTTTAAATGGTAACATTGTCACTCAATTTTAGTTTTAAGGTATAAAAGGAGGTTTAAAAATGGCGATAATTCATGTTTCCGATACCGATTTTGAAGAGAAAGTTATCAATAGCCGGAAGTTGGTTCTTGTGGATTTTTCTGCTGAGTGGTGTATGCCGTGTAAGATGATGGCTCCTGTGTTTGAATCTGTTTCCGATAGCGTTGATAATGTTGTTTTTGCCAAGGCAGATGTGGATAATTGCCCCGGAATTTCCTCAAAGTACAGCATATTGAGCGTGCCGACGCTTATTCTCTTTGAAAACGGCAAGGTGAAAAACCAGATATCGGGCGCCATGCAAAAAGCCGACCTGGAAAAATGGATTAAAGATAATAGCTGATGTTGTAATAGTTGTAATAAAGGAAAAGGTGCAAGAGTTTACTATATGAATGAGAAAATAAAGTTATTTGGAAGACCTGTAAAGAAGTTTAACCTGAAAAACAGGGAAGAACCGGAATTGTTCAGGAATTATTTTCCTTATTCCGATGTGCCGAAGGTTGTTTTTGATAAAAAGGCTCCGCATCTGAATATTCCGGAGAAACTTTTTATTACCGACACCACTTTTCGAGACGGTCAGCAGGCGCGCCCTCCTTATTCTGTAAATCAGATTGTCGAGATTTTCAGCTTGCTGAGCCGTTTGAGCGGGCCCAACGGAATAATACGGGCTTCCGAGTTTTTCCTCTACAGCAACAAAGACAGGGAAGCTGTTGAAAAATGCCTGGAAAAAGGGTTCAGGTATCCGGAAGTGACCGGCTGGATAAGGGCCGTGAAAGACGATTTCAAGCTTGTGAAAAAAGCCGGCCTGAAAGAAACGGGAATTTTAACTTCCGTTTCAGATTACCATGTTTACCTGAAGCTGAAGCTCGATAGAAAATCTGCGTTTCAGAAGTATATTGACATCGTGGAAACAGCCGTTTCTGAGGGAATAAGGGTAAGATGCCATTTTGAGGATATTACCAGGGCTGATATTTACGGCTTTGCTCTTCCTCTTGCGCAGAAGCTTATGTCTATCAGCGAGAAAACAAAAATCCCTATTAAGATCAGGCTTTGCGATACCATGGGCTACGGGCTTCCTTACCCTGAAGCTTCTCTCCCGCGGAGTGTCCCCAAGCTTATAGAGATATTCCATAAGGAAGGCGGTGTTCCCAGCGAGTTACTTGAATGGCACGGACATAATGATTTTCATAAGGTGCTTATCAACTCTGTCGCCGCATGGCTGTACGGCTGTTCTTTTATAAACGGCAGTCTTCTGGGATATGGAGAGAGAACCGGAAATTGCCCAGTTGAAGCGGCTGTTATCGAATACATGCAGTTAAAGGGCACAAGCGAAGGGATGGATACCTCTGCGATTACCGATATAGGGAATTATTTCAGGGATGTGATAAATGCTGATGTGCCCTCTAATTACCCGTTTGTCGGAAAAACATTTAATACGACCAGCGCCGGTATTCATGCCGATGGAGTGTTGAAAAACGAAGAGATATACAATATATTTGATACAACTAAAATATTGAACCGCCCGATCGAGATAGTTATTACGGATAAATCCGGAGTAGCCGGCATTGTCCACTGGTTCAATACTTATATCCGGCTCAAAGAGAACATGAAGATAGATAAACGGCATCCGGGAGTTAAGAAAATATTCGACTGGGTAACGAAGCAATACGAAGAAGGAAGAATAACATCTATATCGCCTGAAGAATTATTGTCGAGGGGAAAAAAATATCTTCCCGAGTATTTCCAGTCTGATTTTGACAGCTTGAAATTAAGAGCTGAGAAACTCGCGCTCCACCTTGTTGAGGAATATGCGGAAAAACCCGAGGTAAGAAGCATGAATTCGGGAATAGTTGAGCCTATCCTGGAGACGCTTGTGGAAGAGGACCCTTTTATCCAGTTCGCGTATGTGGTCGATAAGGACGGCAGGAAAGTTACGAGGAACATCTCGAGTATAGTGGACAGGGCGAAATATGAGACTATGCTGCACGACACTAATTTTTCCGATAGAGAATGGTTTGTAAGCCCTATGAGCAGCGGGAAATCCTGTGTCACGGATTTTTATACCTCTAAAATTACCGGCAGGCTTTGTATAACTGTTTCCGCTCCTGTGACAGATGCCGGCAATAAAATAATAGGCATATTGGGTTTCGATATCAAATTTGAGGATCTTGTGAAATTCGAGGAAACAGTTTGATAATGGGAAAAACTCTTTCCGAAAAAATTATCGGGAAACATGCCGGGAGAGAAGTAAAAGCCGGCGACATTGCTGTTGTAAATGTGGATGTCTGTCTTACACAGGACGGAACCGGGCCCCTTGCTGTTAAACAGTTGCAAAAAATGGGGCTGATGAAATCCGCAAACCCTCAAAAAACGGTTTTATTTATAGACCACGCTGCCCCAAGCCCCAGAAAGGAACTTTCCAACGACCACAATATACTGAGGGAGTTTGCGGAAGAAACGGGGTCATATTTGTCTGATGCGGGAGAAGGGGTCTGCCATCAGATCATTAATGAGAAATTTGTGAGACCCGGCGACATTCTTATCGGAGCTGATTCTCATACATGTACCGGCGGCGCGTTGTGTGCTTTCTCTACGGGTATGGGTTCAACTGATGTGGCGGTGGGGATTGCACTGGGCAAAACATGGCTCAGGGTTCCAGAGACATTCAGGGTTATTTGCGACGGGAACTTCAGTAAAGGAGTTTCCGCGAAAGATATGATCCTGTATTTTATAGGAGTTATAGGCGCGGACGGCGCTACCTATAAAGCGCTGGAATTCACCGGTTCAGCGGTAAAGAACATGGATATGAACGACAGATTTACAGTTGCCAATATGGCCGTTGAAGCAGGCGCGAAAGCAGGCTTAATGGAATCTGACGATGTGACAAGGCTGTTTCTGAAAGCAATGAAAAGGGAGAAAGACTTCCAAAAAATAAGCCCTGACCCGGATGCGGTGTATGAGAAGGAATTCAGGATAAATATTTCCGAATTGGAACCCATGGTTTCTTTTCCGCACACAGTTGACAATACCAGGAAAGTATCCGAAGCCGGTGACATAAAAGTCCACCAGGTCCATATAGGCACATGTACAAACGGCAGGTTGAAGGACATTGAAATAGCTTCCCGCTTGTTGAAAGGAAAGAAAGTCAAAAAAGGGACCCGGCTGCTTATAACGCCGGCGTCCAGGGATATATATCTTCAAGCTATGGGAAAAGGGTATATAGCGGAACTTGTAAAGGCAGGCGCGCTTATAAACCCTCCCGGCTGCGGGCCCTGTGTCGGTGTGCATCAGGGAATACTTGCAGACGGTGAAAATTGCCTTTCTTCCCAGAACAGGAATTTCAGGGGGAGAATGGGCAATGTAGAGGCCAATATTTATCTTGCTTCTCCTTATACTTGCGCGGTTAGCGCTTTGACCGGGAAAATTACCGATCCGCGGGATTTTTTGTAAACAAAGGAAAAATAAATATGTTATTAAAAGGCAAAGCCTGGATTTTCGGAGATGATATAAGCACAGACTTGATAGCTCCGGGCCGTCTTTTCCACCTTCGCTCGAATTTGCCGGAGCTTGCCAAGCACGTACTTGAAGATGCAAGGCCCGAATTTGCTTTGTCTGTCAAGCAAGGCGATTTTGTCGTCGGCGGAAATAATTTCGGACTGGGTTCAAGCAGGGAGCATGCTCCTGCGATATTAAAAATAGCGGGTGTCAGCGCCGTGTTGGCAAAATCTTTTGCCAGAATTTTTTTCAGAAATGCTATAAATGTCGGGCTGCCTGTGATTATCTGCGATACGGATGGCATAGAAGAAGGGAATGTGTTGGAAGTGGACCTTGAAACCGGAAAAGTCTCTAACCTTACTTCTCAAAATGAGATTCTTTTTTCGCCGCTGCCGCCCGCTATGAGGAAAATATTGCAGGACGGCGGTTTGGTCGAGCATATAAAAAAACACGGTGATATAAAAGTTTAGTTTCAGGGGGTCAAATGGCTGAAAAGATTACGGTTATAGGGAACAAACTTGCTGTTCCGGATAACCCCTTCATTGCTTTTATAGAAGGGGATGGAACAGGTCCCGACATTTGGAAAGCCACACGGTTTGTCATAGATGAAACTGTCGCAAAATTATATTCCGGCGGCAGGAAAATCGAATGGGTTGAAGTTTTAGCCGGCGAAAAAGCGTATAAGAAGACGGGAGAATGGCTTCCTGAAGAGACACTCAGAAAGATAAAAGAATATATTGTGGCTATAAAAGGGCCTTTGACTACCCCGGTTGGCGGGGGTATAAGGAGCCTTAACGTCTCTCTGCGCCAGAAACTGGATCTGTTTGCGTGTGTCCGCCCCGTCCGCCATTATAAGGGAGTTCCAAGCCCCGTCAAGGAACCCGATAAAATCAATATGGTCATTTTCAGGGAAAATACAGAAGATGTGTATGCGGGAATAGAATGGCAGGAAGGTTCGCAGGAAGCAAAGAAAGTGATTGATTTTCTTAAGGCCCAGTTGGGCTCCAGTATAAGAGAAGATTCGGGAATCGGAATCAAGCCCATGAGTGAATTCTGTTCCAAGAGGATCGTGAAGAAAGCCATAGAACATGCTCTTAAGAACGGGTTTAAAAGTGTTACAATGATGCATAAAGGCAACATCCAGAAATTTACAGAGGGGGCTTTTAGGAAATGGGGCTACGAGCTTGCTAAAGAAGATTTCCCTGACTGTGTAATAAGCGAAGACGAGTTGTGGGAAAAGCATGGAGGAAAACAACCTGAAGGGAAAATTGTTCTGAAAGACCGTATTGCGGATATTATGTTCCAGCTCGTTCTCTTGCGGCCTTCGGAGTTCGGAGTGATTGTCACTCCTAATCTAAACGGGGATTATCTTTCTGACGCTGTTGCAGCGCAGGTGGGCGGTATCGGTATGGCGCCCGGAGCCAACATGGGTGATTTTGTAGCGATTTTCGAGGCTACGCATGGTACTGCTCCGAAGTATGCGAATCAGGATAAGGTAAACCCGGGATCCCTGCTACTGTCGGCGTGTATGATGCTTGAATACATTGGGTGGAGCGAAGCTTCCGAATCCATAAAGAAAGCGATGGAAAAGACTATATCATCGGGCAAAGTTACTTATGATCTTGCAAGACAGTTAAAAAATTCTGTGGAACTTAAAACAACAAGGTTTGCAGAAGAAATCGTAAGAAATCTGGACAGCTAAAACAAGAGCGGCATTTGTAATATTTAGATTTTCCTTTTTCATGTTGGTTAATCCCTTGCAAAAGTAATGAATTTGAATTATGAAAAGAAATGTCAAAGCCGAATTGATAGAAAACAGGATTAGAGATGGTTTTAAAAAAATCAATTTTGTTTTGCCGTCTGATGTAAAAAAGGCAATTGAGGAAGCGTTAAAAAAAGAAACAGTTTTTCTTGCCAGGTTTACATTGGAAAACATCCTTAAGAATAATCAAATCGCCGGGAAAAACCGTTTGCCACTCTGTCAGGATTGCGGGCTTGCCGTAGTATATGTTGAAATAGGTGAAGATGTGAATATAAGGGGCTCGATGGCGGATGCTATAAGAAGAGGGGTTAAAGAAGCTTACGCCGCCGCTTTTTTAAGGAAGTCCGTATGCTGCCCGCTTACGAGGGAAAACACAAGAACCAATCTCCCTCCCGTAATCCATTATAATCTTATAAAAGGGGATTCTCTGAAAATATATATTATGAGCAAGGGCGGCGGAAGCGATAATAAAAGCCGCTTGAAGATGCTCACTCCCTCAGATGGGATAGAGGGGATTATGGATTTTGTATGCGAGACGGTAAAAAAAGCCGGTTCAAGCGCCTGCCCCCCTTATATTGTCGGTGTAGGCATAGGAGGTTCTTTCGATACGGTTTCATCCCTGGCAAAAAGGGCTCTTTTCAGGAAGATAGGCTCGGGTAACCGCGATAAAACGCTTAAGAAAATGGAGAAAGAGATTCTCAAAAGAATAAACAGGTTGAATATCGGTGCAGGAGGTTTTGGCGGTGTGACGACAGCTTTGGCGGTTCATATAGATTCAGAGCCCTGCCATATAGCGAGTTTGCCTGTTGCCGTCAACATTAATTGCCACTCGGCGAGGTCGCTATCGCTGAAATTTTAAATATGAAGATTCATTACCTGAAAACTCCTATAAAAGATAGTGTCCTTGAGAAATTGAGTGCAGGGGATATCGTGTATCTTTCAGGTGATGTTTTTACAGCAAGAGATACAGCGCATAAATTGAAATGCAGCATGATAAAGAAAGGCAGAAAATTACCCTTTGATATAAAGGGGGAGATAGTTTATTATTGCGGCCCGGCGCCCGGCAGAAAAAAGGGGTCAATCGGGTCCTGTGGCCCGACCACCAGTTCCAGAATGGACAGGTACACGCCTCTTTTACTTGATAAAGGCATAAAAGCGATGATAGGCAAAGGTGTCCGTTCCGGAGAGGTAGTTAGAAGCATTGTCAAGAACAAGGCGGTTTATTTTGCTGCACCGGCAGGCCTGGGCGCCCTGCTGTCAAAATGCGTAAGAAAATCCGAGGTGTTGGCATTCCGGGAATTAGGGCCGGAAGCGGTTTATCGCTTTAACGTTGAGGATATGCCTCTGATTGTGGCGGTTGATTCGAAAGGTAAATGCATTTATAAGGCTTAGATTGTCGGAATGGAGTTGGATCGATGCATAAAATAATGTCAAAAAAGAAGATAGCGGAAGATATATACAAAATTGTATTGGAAGCGCCTGCGGTTGCGGCAAAGAGAAAAGCCGGACAATTTGTAGTTCTGAGGCCTGAAGAGACAAGCGAAAGAATACCTCTTACAATATTTGATTCCGATGCGGGAAAGGGCACCATAACCATTATTGTCCAGGTAGTTGGGAAAACAACGAAGAAAATAGCATTGCTTGAAGAAGGGGAAACCCTGCTTGATGTTGCTGGCCCTCTCGGGAACCCGACGCATATTGAAAGAAAAGGGAATATAGCTGTGGTCGGCGGCGGTGTCGGCACAGCAGTTGCCTACCCTGTAGCAAAAGCTTTCAGGGAAGCCGGCAATGACGTTATAGGAATAATAGGCGCCAGGACGAAAGAATTGGTTATACTTGAAGATGAGATGAAAGCTATAACTTCCGAATTGCTCATTACTACGGATGACGGAAGTTACGGCAGGAAGGGATTTGTTACGGATGCTTTGAAAGAGGTTATCAGGAAAATTACTGTAGCCGAAGTTTTGGCGGTGGGCCCGGTGCCTATGATGAAAGCAGTATGTAATCTGACAAAACAGCACAACATAAGGACTATGGTGAGTTTAAACCCTATTATGGTGGATGGCACAGGGATGTGCGGCGCGTGCAGGGTCACTGTAGCGGGTAAAACCAGATTTACATGTGTTGACGGGCCGGAGTTTGACGGTCATGAAGTAGACTTTGATGAGCTTACCAAAAGGCTGAAGGGATATTCTGATATGGAAAAACATTATATAGGGCACAAAGGGTGTAACCTGGAGAATAAAGTTTAATGAAAGAAAGACATGACAGGCAGAAAATTCCGGAGCAGAAACCTTCGGAAAGGATAAATAATTTCAGAGAGGTTCCATTTGGTTACACGGAGGAGATTGCGCTAAAGGAAGCATCGCGGTGCCTTGAGTGCAAAAAACCGATGTGTGTCCAGGGCTGCCCGGTAAATGTGCCCATTCCGGATTTTATAAAACTTGTAAAACATGGAAAATTTGTCGAGGCCGCGAGAAAAATCAAGGAGGCGAATTCGCTTCCTGCAATTTGCGGAAGAGTGTGCCCGCAGGAAGACCAGTGCGAAAAATTGTGTGTTATAGGAAAAAAGGGTAAACCTGTGGCTATCGGCGCGCTGGAAAGGTTTGTTGCCGATTATGAAAGGGAAAAAGGGGATGTCATAATTCCGGATATGCCCCCAAAAACGGGGAGGAAAGTGGCTGTTGTAGGTTCAGGGCCTGCGGGGTTGACAGTTGCGGGGGAGCTAGCGAAAAAAGGGCATGAAGTGACTATTTTCGAAGCTCTTCACAAGCCGGGCGGTGTCTTGGTTTACGGTATCCCTGAATTCAGGCTGCCAAAGAAAATTGTAGAATCAGAAATAGATTATGTCAAAAAACTCGGAGTGAAGATAATACCCAATGCTGTTATCGGGAAATCTGCTACTGTGGCTGAGCTGCTTGAAGGTGAATTTGACGCTGTATTTATCGGCAGCGGGGCTGGAGCTCCAAAGTTTATGAATATTCCGGGCGAGAATTGCGTCGGGGTTTTTTCTGCCAATGAGTATCTTACCCGTTCTAACCTTATGAAAGCGTACAGATTCCCCGAATATGACACTCCCATACCGATGGGAGGTATTGTCGCCGTTGTAGGGGGTGGCAATGTTGCCATGGATTCAGCAAGGACGGCTCTTCGGCTCGGGGCAGGAAAAGTCATGATTATTTACAGGAGATCCAGAGAAGAGATGCCGGCGCGTATAGATGAAATCCATCATGCGGAAGAAGAAGGCATAGAGTTCCATTTTCTGGTAAACCCCGTGGAATTTATTTGTGATGAATACGGAAAAGTGAAAGAAGCCGAATGCATAAAAATGAAATTGGGAGAGCCGGATGATTCAGGCAGAAGACGCCCTGTAAAAATTGATGGTTCCGAGTTCTCCGTTAAGGTTGATACGGTTATAATAGCCATAGGTAATGACCCTAATCCGTTGATTCAGAAGACAACGCCTGGGCTTGAAGTGAATAGATGGGGGAATATCATAAGCGAAAAAGAATCCGGCAAGACAAGCATTGAAGGGGTATATGCCGGCGGTGATATTGTAACGGGGGCGGCAACTGTGATCGAAGCCATGGGCGCGGGTAAAATCGCGGCCGGAGCCATTCATAAATTTTTAATGGGCGAAAAATGACATCAGGCAGGCAACATATCTTATTTACTGTCAATACGATTGTTTTACTCTCGGTACTTGTGCTCTTCGGATATATGGTATGGAACAAATTTTATTCAGACGAGGCGGTTTTCAAAAACCGCGTGATGAAGATGAAAAAAGCTCTTGAATCAAAAAATATCGTATTTGTGGAAAAGATGTTATCCGATGAATACCGTGATGACATTGAGTTTGATAAGGAGATGGCTTTAAATTACATAACCTCTGTATTCAAGAATGCCTCTGACATCAGGATATTTATAGGTGATGTAAGTTGTCTTTTCGAAGAAAAAAAAGTTTTTGCCGAGATTAAGGCGGAATACAGGATAAAGACGAAGGACTACCTGTTTACGAATGTGCTGTCTGTGAGCCCCGGCGGCAATACATTAAAAGTGGTTTTTAGCGATGAAAACGGTTTGTGGCTTGTGTCCGAGGTCAAAAATTTCCAGGAGTTTTTTTGTGTTCAGAAAAACCAGGTAAGAAACTACTTTAGATAATCCCTATTATATAAATGTGAGGAGGAGAAATGGAAATAAAAGAGTCTATATTCAAAGCGTATGATATCAGAGGTGTTTTCCCCGAAGAAATAAATGAAGATATAGCATATCGCATCGGGCGCTCGTTCGTTTCTTTTTTGAAAGCGAAGAACATTGCTGTCGGGCGAGATATGAGGGTTTCATCGCCGGCGTTGGCAAAATCATTTATTAAGGGAGTGGTAGACCAGGGGTGCAATGTGACCGATTTCGGTATGGTGGGCACGGATATGCTCTATGTCGGCGTAGCGATGTATGGTTATGAAGGCGGCGTAATTATAACCGCTTCGCATAATCCAAAAGAATATAACGGTATGAAATTGGTGAGAGAAAGGGCTATCCCGCTCAGCGGGGAAACCGGTATCCAGGATATCAAAAAAATGGTTGTAGAGAATAATTTTGCGGAGCCAGAGAAAAAGGGAAACCTCTATAACAGGGATATATGGGCTGACTATGTTAAACATACGTTGGGCTTTGTCGATTCTTCTAAAATAAAGCCGTTTAAGATTGTGATGGATGCGGGAAACGGCATGTCCGGAAAAATGATCCCCCCCGTGTTTGAAAAACTGCCTGTCACAATTATTCCCATGTATTTTGATGTCGACGGCACATTTCCCAATCATGAGGCCAACCCACTTATTGAAGAGAACAGGGTTGAGATTATGAAAAGGGTTGTTGAAGAGAACGCAGATTTAGGAATTGCTTTTGACGGAGATGTCGATAGATGTTTTTTCATAGACGACCAGGGAGAATTTGTGTCAGGTGATTTTGTAACGGCTCTTTTGGCGGAAGCTATACTGAGGAAACATCACGGGGAATCTATCTTGTATGACTTGAGGGCAAGCTGGGCTGTCAGGGACAAAGTCCTGGAAAACGGCGGCAAGCCGTTTATGAACAGGGTCGGACACGCATTTTTCAAAGAGAGAATGAGAAAAGAGAAAGCTATTTTCGGAGGCGAGGTTACCGGACACTATTATTTCAGGGATAATTATAACGCGGATAGCGGAATTATACCGGCGCTTCTTATGCTGGAATTGCTAAGTACGAAAGAGGCGAAACTCAGCCAGTTAATAAAACCCCTCAAAGAAAAGTATTTTATCAGCGGTGAAATCAATTCCAAGGTGAGAGATACCCAGGGCAAAATAAAGGAACTGGCGGAAAGATACAACGATGCGCAGATATCATATCTTGACGGGATATCGGTTGATTATGACGATTGGCATTTTAATGTCCGTCCGTCAAATACAGAGCCTTTGTTGAGGTTGAACCTGGAAGCGAAAACAAAAGAGATGATGGAACAGAAGAAAAATGAGGTTCTTGCGATAATTAAACACTGACAAATTGATTTTTAGTGATTTTTAATGGCTTATTGTGGTAAGGTTGCACTTTGATAACAAAGGAGAGGTAATATGAATATGAAAGTTTTAAGATGCTTGCTTCTGGCAATTTTCTGCGCATCATTGTTTATTCCTCATGCTTATTCCGAACAGGGCAGAAGGACCAAAAAGACGGCCCCGGTGTCTGAAGACAGGGCTGTAAAAGAAGATATCGAGGAACAGACGGAGGAAGTTGTTGAAGAACAACAACTGACCGACCAGGAAGTCGAAGTCATTCAACTTTTTAAAATGGTGAACTCCGGAAACAGCAGGACAAGGCGGCTTGCATATAAGCGTCTGAGAGAAATGGGCGAGTCTGCCGTCCCTGTTTACATAAAGATCCTTCTGGACGGGAGGAGAAGCGACAGGGAATTTGCGGCAAAAATGCTGGGTGAATATCCGACCGAGGAAGGGGTCTTGGCGCTGAGAAAAGCTTTGTTGAATGATAATATGGCGAGAGTGAGGCTGGCTTGCGCTGACTCCCTTGCTCTTATTGCAGACAGGTCGTCGCTTGATGATCTGGTGAAAGCGCTGCAGGACAGCAATAAAGAAGTGAAAGAAAAAGTAATTTATGCAATAGGGAAAATGGGAGATAAAGAGGTTGTTCCCGCTTTGATAGAGCTTCTCAGCGATGAAAATCCCGACACAAGAAAAATGGTTGTCTATTCTATGGGGGAACTGCGTGACGAAAAATGCACCCCTTATCTTATAAAGGCTACGATAGACCCCGATAGCGGGGTCAGGGCCGCCTCTGCAATCGCATTGGCAAAAATAGGCAATAAATCCGCCACACCTGAAATAATTGGAATGTTGAATGATGAATCTTCCGATGTCAGGTTGTCCGCCGTTATGGCGCTGAACATTCTTGATGACAGGAGAGCGGTGCAGCCGCTGGTGAAACTGCTGTCCGATATTAACGGCGATGTGAGAAGGATGACATTCGATACACTGAAGAAGATGGATCAGTCGGCGCTGACTGGCGGGCTGATAGAGGCAATGTCTTCTCAGGATGAGAGCACAAGGATAGATTCAAGCGCATGGTTGGCTGAAGTTGCGGATGTGAAAGCGGTGCCCACCCTTATAAAAGGGACAAAGGATAAAGTATGGCAGGTGAGATATTATTCAACCATTGCATTAG
>JAFGBE010000012.1 GCA_016933315.1 Candidatus Auribacterota bacterium | reverse complement strand
GTCATACCTGCCATATTCATAATATATAGACGCCAGGCGGAAAAGGTTCCCTGCGACTACAGGATCGTTCGCGCCGTAAAGATTTTCAGATTCCGTTAATTTTTCCCGGGCCTCCTTGACTCTCTGGTCCTCTTTAAGAGGGTCTACAACCCCCCCCTCGGAAACCCAGTTTTGCTGGGCATAAGCCCCGCAAAAAGGGAAAACAAACAGGCACCACGCCAGTATCAGATATTTGCCCGCCGACCTATCTCTTAAACCCACCATGAAACCCGCCTATGCAGATATTTGAAATGAGGTTAAAACTAAAACAATATATTATCATAATCAAACACAAATTAAATAATATTATGTTCTATGCGGGCAGGAAGACCTTACTTCAGTATAATATCGGGGTTCCTCGTCAGGTTATACTTGTAAACGTCCAGGTAACGGGGGTTATCCGGGTCATAGGTATTTTCCCCGGTAACAGGCGGCGCAAAAACAAAAACTTTATTTAAAACACCCGGTTCTGCGGCGGCAGAAATATCCAATTCAGCACATCCCGCATCTTTATGAAACCACATGCTTCCCGCTTTGACTATAAGATTGGCCTCTAAAGGAAAAACAAGCAGGCATTTTGAAGCGCCGGAGGGGATGATAAATGAAAACATCACGCCTATTGCGCAGGTTGAGGATTCCCATTCTAAAACGGCAGGCCACTCGACAAGGCCTTTTTCTTCCAGGACAGGGGAAAAATACGGGTCTTTTACAGCTTCGCGGTATGCGTTAAGTGAAGGGTTCGGCCTGCCTTTGGTCCTTTCCTCGTCAATTTCATATTCCAGCCCCAGTCCGCCCCTGTCTCTGAACTGATAATAAGTAATACCCTTAAGATAGGAGAGCTTTTTCTTTTTGACATCATTATAAAATTCTTTAACCCATTCCGCCTGGGCGGCAGGCCCGACGATATCGGCATCCGTGTTCACTTCACCGAGATAGATTTCTTTCTGATTACCCCGGTTTACGCGAAGCATAAGCTCATTGAAATCAAAAAATAATTCCCACCATTGCTTACACGTCATTTTTCCCATTTTCTTCACATCGCTCACCGCCGAACTGAAATTCGATGCGGCCGGGTCATAACCGTCATGCGGCCATCCCCAGTGCAATGAATGGTAGCTGTCATATGATATGACATCCGCAATCCTGAAAGCAGGAGCCAGCTCTTTCTCGCCCATATGGTATGTCACATCGCTTCCTCCCGGATGCACACCGTTAAGGCACGCGTTAGTCCTGACATTGGGGGCATGGGTTTTAAGTATCTTATGGAACCTTATGAAGAAACCACTGACTTCCCTGTAGGTATTCTCCTTATTGTATGTAAACCAGTGCCCGTTGCATTCATGGTTTATACGGAAGATGATACTGCCGAAAGGCCTCAGGTCTTTTGCTATCTGTACAAGATGTTCATCGGGCGTATCCAAATCGAATGTCATTGTCAGAATTACATCCTGTCCGAATCTGCGGATGTCCCTCATGGATTTAAACGGTTCGCAGGCAGTACCGGCTGTTTCTATGCCCATATAAGGGAAATAGCCGTTGGTTCTCCTGTTCCTCTTATACAGCTTGTTCTCAATGAATCCTGTTTCAGGCCAATTTTTATCATTAGGATGATATTCATACATCAGATTTACTGCCCTGCTCGGCCGGCCCAGCGCATTGAAGAGATACTTCTGGGGGACATATTCCCCCCTTTCACTGCCGTCGCTGATATCCGCAGCGCACATGGGTGATTTCATTAATGCATATTTTATATCCACGTCGGTTACCTTTGGTTCCGGCAGGAGTTATTCAAGCGGCGGCAATATCACTCCAGCCAGATCTTACCGTAAAACTTATCTTTCTCCGCTGCCGCACTGAGGTTCATCTCCCCGTCCGACAACCATGAGGCATGACCGTCTATATAAAGGCAGTTGACCCCTTTGCCGTGAGGGCGGTCGCCTATCCAGTAAGGATAATCCCACATATAAGCGCATATTGAAAGATCTTTGTTCTCTATCTCAAGGATTCTCCGGCCATGCGAATACCCATTGATTTCATAATCCATGACTATGGTCCCGCTGCTCCCTTTATCACCATAGATATCATCTCTGATCCCTGTGCTTATCGTATTGTCATTTGAAGGGCAGCTGTATATGCTGATATCCTCTATATATGAATCAAACCTTCTTATCAAGTCGGAAAAATTATCCCATGCGCCGCCTGAATCGTCAACCAGATAGGGAATATAGCCGTTCTGTTCCTGAATATACATATTAAGGGCAAGGCCAAGCTGTTTTAAGTTGCCGTAACAGAGCGCCTGTCTTGCTTTTTCGCGGCCGCCGCGCAGGGCGGGAAGCAGAAGGCCCGCAAGAACGGAAATTATCACAATTACCACCAGAAGCTCAATTAAAGTAAACCCTTTTACGGCAGGGCGTCCCGCATTTTTATTCAGCCCGGCTTTTGTTCCGGAAAGGGATTTACCCTTGATCCCGCAGAAGAAGTTTTTTCCCGCTGCAAAGCAGTTATTTGACGGGAACTGCATACTTGCTTCCCTTTTAACTTTTTTTCAGACGATTACCGCTTTGACTTTATGCCTTTTTGCATCCCTGTGGGGAAGAATAAGGTTTGAAGGCTGTTTTTTTCCGTCGACTTCTATTTCGACTTTACCCGGGCTTCCGGCCAGATTAAAAATCTCTATGTCGTATGTCGCCCCTCTGAAAGGTCTGATAACCCTGCATTTCTTCCAACCGGAAGGCAGGCACGGGTCAATTTTAAGTCCGCCGAATTCAGGCCTTACCCCCAGCATCCATTCTGAGACAGCCTTGAACATCCAGTCCACGGAACCTGTCAACCATGTAAAAGCCCCCTCTCCAAACCTCGTGTTTCCGGGGCCGATCAAATACTCGCTGAAGCAATAAGGCTCCGCCTTATAAACCTCAATATCTCTTTCTTTATTCTGCGGCAGGAGTTTTTTTATCGTATCGTATGCTTCATCGGGACGCTTTATCGTAAGGTCCGAAAAAGATTTAAACGCGCCCCCATGGCAGAAAATGGCCGCATTTTCTTTTGTTCCCGGCGCAAACGCCGTTATTCTTCCTATTGTTCCGTCGTACTCCGTATAGGGCGGCGCAAAAAGCGCGGGGCCGTATTCGGTATCAAGATCCCTGTCTATAACATTAAGTATGCTTTTGAGCTGTTTCCTGTCGGGAATGTCCGCCAGGATAGCCCATGTCTGCGCATTGAGCTGTATCCTGCCCTCCTTGTTTTTTCTGGAACCTATCGGTTTCCCGTAATCGTTGAAGGCATAAACATACCACTTTCCGTCCCATGCGCACTTGTTAATAATCTTTTTCATTTTTTCATATCTTGAAAGGCACTCCTTTTTTGTTTTTTCATCCCTGATAAAATTCGCAAGTTCCGCCATATTAAGCAAGGCGACGCACAGGCCCATTCCCAGCCACACACTTTCTCCCTTTCCTCCTATGCCTGTCCTGTCAAAAGCGTCATTCCAGTCCTGCGTTCCCATTAGCGGCAAACCACGGCTGCTTTTTGCGACATCCATAAGAAATACCGTCGCTCTTTTCGCGTGTTCGTATAAAGACGCTTTTTTTCCGTCAAAAAACCCGACCTTTTTTTCAAGCATGCCGAAATCGCCGGTTTCCTTAAGATAGGATATCAACGCAAACGGCAGCCAGATGGGGAAATCCGAAGGCGGCCTGGTTTTATCGGAACCTGCCTCTACAGACCATCCCGCCATCGGCTGGCCGGTTTTCCACTGGTGTTCGGCAAGCATCACTATCTTTTCAGCGGCGTACTTATGGTCGAGCGGTACCATGGCCCACGCATCCTGAGCGGTATTCCTGTACCCGAAGCCTCCGTACCCTTCATGATAATATGTCGCGCTCCTTCCCCAGTGGT
>JAFGBE010000103.1 GCA_016933315.1 Candidatus Auribacterota bacterium | reverse complement strand
GGCGGCAACTGCAGCTATCCCGAATTTGAAGCCGAACCTGAACCATATATAAACCACAATAGCCACTAGAGAAAGGAAAACCGCGATTAACGCGTTTCTTTTCAGGTCCTTGCTTACAACAGGGCCTATATAAGAATACCCTTCAAGCTCCGCTCCGGCGTCGGGAAATCTTTTACTCATAATACTGAGCAGTTCTTCGGATATCTTTTCGCTTTCCCCGGAAGAGGTTTTTACAAAGATCCCCCATTTTCCGCTATCTTTATCGGTATAGGATTGGACCTGGAATCCGGGAATGTCTTCCCCGGAAAGAGCTTTTCTTATATCCTCTATGTCCATTTTCCTTGAAAACTGTATTTGTGTCTCGCTTCCGGAAGTAAAATCAATGCCCAGGTTGCCGGAGCCTCTCGATATGAAAAACCACATGCCTACTACAATCAGGAGGACGGAAAGGCAATACGCGATTATCCTCTTTCCGATAAAATCAATGCTGGGCTTCGAAAAGAACCTTAGCATATGCAGCTGATGGAATTTTTTTACTCGCATCATGATCTCAAAGAATGTCCTTGTCCCGAAAAGCGCCGTGAACATGGATGTCGCGATACCTATCATAAGGACAACAGCAAATCCCTTGATGGGGCCCGTGCCGAAAACAAAAAGGATAAGCGCTGTTATAAAAGTCGTGATATTAGCATCGAAAATAGTCAGGAAAGCCTTGTTGTAACCGTTGACTATGGCTGTTTTCAACTGTCTGCCGATATCCAACTCTTCTCTTATCCTTTCAAAAATAAGGACGTTTGCGTCGACAGCCATACCTATTGTAAGGATTATACCGGCTATACCCGGCAGGGTAAGTGTGCTTCCGAAAGCTACGAGAGCGGCAAAAATTATCAGCATATTCAGAAGCAGGGCAATATCCGCCACCAACCCGGAAAACATATAATAAACAAGCATAAATACCATTACCAGCGTCAGGCCCAGCAGGGCGGCTTTAATGCCTTTCCTTATCGAATCGGCTCCGAGGGAAGGCCCTACGACTCTGATATCCATAATGTCAACATTTGCCGGCAGGGCGCCCGACTTCAGCACTATCCTGAGATCGTTGGCTTCGTCTTTTGTAAAAGAACCTTCTATAATGGGATTCCTCAATATTTTTACTTTCATCAGAGGCGCGGAATAAATGACGTTGTCGAGCACGATCCCGAGCCTTGTTACAATTTTCTCTCTTTCATATTTGCTTTCCGCTATGCCGCTCACGCTGGCCAGCCTCCTGTTTCCCGCGGCGCTGAACTCAAGGGATACATAGGGCTGATACATATTATCAAAACGGACATTGGCGTCTACCAGCATATCCCCGCTTATCGCAGGGTCTTTTTTAATCAAAAACAGGGTCCTTTTTTTGTCCTGCTCATTCTCTTTCCGCTGGAACAAAAATTCATAATCTTCGGGGATAAGCTTAAGGGCTTCTTCGCTCTTGAGAAGCTTTGAGACGAAAATCAAGTCGTCATCCGCAACATTCAGCTCTATGAAAGAAACTCCTTCCGCTGTCCTTTTTGTGTCAACATCGATATAAGCGGTAAGATCCTTTACTTCCGCCAATTTGGCGAGAGCCGCTTCAACAAGGCTGTCTTCGGCAACCAGCCTGAATTCCATTTTTGCGGTCTTTCCTATTAAATCCAGGGCTCTTTTGGGGTCCTTCAGGCCGGGCAGCTTAACGGAAATCCTGTCTGTCCCTTCTTTGGTTATTTCCGGTTCGGAAACACCCATGCCGTCTACCCTGTTTCTTATCACCTCGAGCGTCCTGTCTACGACTTCCGGAGAAATTTCTTTTTCCCTGGTCCTTACCTGGAGCGTCACATCCATGCCGCCCTTGAGGTCCAGGCCCAGGTTTACTACCATATCGCGGTTACCCTGGTACCATTTCTTCAACAGGAAAACGGCTTTTTCAAAGGTTCCGGCATCCCGGAGTTCTCTCTCTTCCTCTTTCCATGCCCCCTGTTTGCCCGACAGGGAATCCCCCGCAAGCTCGATCTTTTCAGACGCCGTATATGTTCCCCATTTAACCGTGGGATAAACAAGGAATGAAGCCACCAGGATTACCATCCCTATAAGAACTACTCTCCAAGAAATCTTTTTCATCTCTGAATACTCCGTAAAAATAAATTTTATTCTTTCCCTTTTTCGCTGTCCTCTTCCGATGAAGCCGGCTGGTCTTTTTTAACAAGTATAGTAGAAACACAGCTTTTGGCAACCTCGATTTTCGTATTGTCATCGACCTTTACTATAAATGTCTTGTCCTTTACATTCGCGACGACGCCGTATATTCCGCCGCTGGTAATTATCTTATCCCCTTTCTTCAGGGATTCTATCATCTGCTTGTGTTTTTCCTGCTGTTTCTTCTGCGGCCTTATAAGAAGAAAATAAAATATCGCGAATAAGACGCCTACCATCAATAATGTTTGGGATAAAGAGCCGCTTTGTCCCGCTGTCGAAGTTCCGGCCATTCCCAGAACGAAAGTTTCATAAGTCATTATTTTTCTCCTTTTTCATTATATGTTTTTAAAAATTTTTCTTTGTAAGCGCAGAATTTTCCCTTTTTTATGGATGCCCTGATATCATGCATCATCCTGTTGTAAAAATGAAGATTGTGGCATGTGAGCAGTTTCGCCCCCAGCATCTCTCCCGCTATTATCATATGGCGTATAAACGCCCTGGAATAATTCTTACAGGCAAAACACCCGCATCCCCGCTCTATCGGGCCGAAATCCAGTTTGTACCCCGCATTCCGTATGTTTATCTTTCCTCTCGAGGTGAATGCCGACCCGTTCCTGGCGTTTCTGGTAGGCATTACACAATCAAACATATCGATTCCCCTCGAAACGGCTTCAATTATATTCACCGGCGTGCCGCATCCCATAAGATATCTCGGTTTGCTTTCAGGCAAATAAGGCAGGACCGTATCAGCAATTTCATACATTACCGTATCAGGCTCTCCCACGCTTAAACCGCCTATTGCATACCCGTCGAAACCAATATCCACAAGTTCCTGAGCGCATTTTATCCTTAGATCCTTATATACGCTTCCCTGGACGATGCCGAATAAAGCCTGGCTTCCGGAATTGTGGAAATTTTTGCACAACCGCGCCCATTTTACAGACAAGGATACCGAATTGCAAGCATAATCATATGTTGCGGGAAAAGGGGTGCATTCATCAAAAACCATGGCGATATCCGATCCGATGACACGCTGGATATCTATTGCCTCTTTCGGCCCGATGAAATGCTGCGAGCCGTCAAGATGCGACCTGAAACACACTCCGTTGTCCTCTATTTTTCTTAATTCCGACATGCTGAACACCTGGTACCCGCCGCTGTCGGTAAGTATCGGGCCTTGCCAGCCGCAAAAATTATGCAACCCGCCCGCTTTTTCTATCACATCCATTCCGGGCCTTAAATACAGGTGATATGTATTGGCCAGTATAATCTGTATGCGCATTTTTTCCAGGTCCTGGAACGACATCGACTTCACGCTGCCCTGTGTTCCCACAGGCATAAAGACAGGCGTATCGACAACGCCATGGCCTGTCTTCAGCATACCTGCCCTGGCTCCGCTTCTTTTATCTTTTTTGATCAGCCTGAATTTAAACATAACCTTCTCGCCTATACCCGCTTTCACTCGATTATGAGCATCGAATCGCCGTATGAATAAAACCTGAACCGTTCTTTAACGGCCAGGCCATAGGCATCCATCACAGTCTTTTTCCCTGCCAGCGCGCATACAAGCATAAGCAGTGTAGAACAGGGCAGATGAAAATTTGTAACCATATTCCTGATTATCCTGAACCTGTACCCGGGGTAAATAAAAAGATCCGTCTTGAAGCTGCCGGACCTGAGTTTTACTCCGTCATATGCGGATTCAAGCGCCCTGACAACGGTAGTGCCTACCGGTATCAACCTCTTATTCCGCGACAAATGTTCATTTACGGCGCCAGCTGTCTCTTCGGAAATGGAATATTTCTCGGGATGCATTTTATGCTCTTCTATGTTTCCGGTTTTCACGGGCTTAAAAGTCCCCACCCCCACATTTAAAGTCAGCGCTGCCACTTTTACTCCCATATTTTTTATCTCCGATAACAGTTCTTCCGTGAAATGAAGCCCCGCGGTCGGAGCCGCTATAGCTCCCTCTTCCCTGGCAAAAACAGTCTGGTAGTCAAGTTTATCCTGTTCCTTTGCGGAATTATCATCCCTCTTAATATAAGGAGGAAGCGGCATCCTGCCGTATTTTTCCATTACCGTCTCCGCGGAAACCGCGGGAAAAGAAAGTTCATAGAACCCGTTATCAACATTTTCCACCCGGGCCGTGGCGTCATCCATTATGTTCAGCACAGTCCCTTTTTTCAGCCTTTTACCGGGCTTTGCGAGGGCAATCCACGTATTATCCCCCGTCTTTTCGGAAAGCAGTATCTCTACATCCGAACCTGCGGGATATTTTTTAGCCATAATACGGCACGGCAGGACTTTTGCGTTGTTAACAACCACAAGGTCATCTTCATTTAAAAAGTTTGCGATCTCGCGGAATTTTAATATCCCGTCCACTCCCTTGTTCTTCTTTAATATCATCATCCTGGAATCGGAACGGCACGTTTCCGGGCGCTGGGCAATCAGGCCGTCAGGCAAATCATAATAGAATTCTGAAGTTTTCATATTTTCGCGTCTTTAATATATTTTTTTTACGCCTGAGCCGGGATAATAATAGGAAAGGATTGCTTTATAATTCCACCCTCTCACAGCCAGTTCCCGGGCCCCGTACTGGCACATTCCTACTCCATGGCCGTGCCCCCTGCCGGTAAAATAGAACCTGTTTCCCTTTTTTACAACACTGAACTGTCCGCTTTTCACGTTTTCCGGGCCTAAAATATCCCGGAACCGGACAATCCTCAATTTAGCGTCCCCTCCGCTGTGAAGGATGCCGACTTCGGTAATCCTTGAGCCATACCGGCTCTTTTTACTGGGGTATATCTTTATTATTTCACCGAGGTTTATATTTTTTTCCGCAAATCTGTCCCGCAGCCTGTCTGAAGATATCGAATAATCCCATGAATAATTAGGGGCTTTATCGCAGTAACCGCACCGCACCGCTCCGGGAAAGTCATCCTTGAAGTTTACCCACACATTATAAGGCACTTCCGTATGTCCGCCGCACACTGTCGCAAAATACGCGCAAAGCACTTTGTTCTTGTATGTTATCACCTGCCCGCGGGTAGCATCGATTGCGCAACTGGTTCTTTTGTCCTCGGTTCCCGCGCCCCTGTACAACTGTGAAGACACATTGTTCAAATCGTAAGGAGCGCCCTTGTTGTTTATTATATGGTACAGCGCGTATGAACGCGAAGCTACCGCCTGCGCCTTCAGCGCTTCGCTCTCCCAACACGGAAAAACTTCGTTCGGCACGACACCCTTTAAATAATCCTCAAGTTCCAGTATATTGACGACGCAGATGCTGAACCCGCCCTCCGCCGGAAATCTTTCCACCTTGATCTTTCCCTTTAACCACTCTCCCCCGAGATTGATGTTCCCTTCGGAAACAAAATAAAGCGAGCTCCCCCTGTACAGTTTTCTGTTGACTATTATGCTGCTGTCCGGGAACCTGACTTTTATCTTCTCTCCCGCGCGCGCCGACCCTATTCTTTTCCCGCGCTCATTCTCTATCGCCACAGGAAAATCCGAATACAGGCTGAAAGAGCCGGTATCCCTGCGCATCAGCACTTTGACGTAGACAGGGGTTTTTAATCTTGCCGCCATACCCGTCAAAAAAAGGCAGGCGACGGTCAAAAAAACGGGAACTAATGCAAAAAATATCTTTTTCATCTCTTGCGGATCAGCCATAGGACAACGGATATAACGATCGAAAGCAACACACATGCGGCAAAGGGAAAATAAAAAGTAAAATTTTCTTTTTTGATATGAATATCGCCCGGAAGTTTTCCCAGAAACGGTATCTTATCCGAATAAGACAACGCCGCCCCTAATATAATAAGGCATATTCCTGTGACAATCGCCGGCTTAGAGAGTATCCGCAGGTCCATGAGAGGATTTTTTTTCAAACCTTTCTTTTTCGCTGAAGACGCAGCCGCAGTACTGCTGCTTATATATATTTAACTTCCCGGTAATCTGCCAATGCTCTTTCCATCCTTTTCTGAAATCTTCATAAAAAAACCTTATGCCGGAATCCTCCGCGCCGGACTCGCATGCCGACCTGATCTTTTCATGGTCCTGCTTGCGGCTTATAAGCAGAGTGGTGGTAAAATCGCTTATGCCAAGTTCCGCCGCCTTTTTAACTGTCGCCCCTATCCTGTGCTTATAACAGGATAAACACCTTTCATCCATATTCCCCGATACAGATGAAAACCAATCGAAGATATTGTATTCTCCAAAACCGCACAATTCGACGTTATAATTGCCGCACACTGTCCTGAGGGCCTCATAACGCCGGACATATTCCTGATAACCATGGATGTTCGGATTAAAAAAAAAGCATGTCACTTTATATTTTTTTAACAGAAGCCGCTCGATCGGATACGTAGCGCAGGGCCCGCAGCATGCATGCAGCAATATTCTCATCAGAAAAGCTCGTCCTGTTGTTTGTTCTTATGTTCAAGGCCCAGATGCTTGTACGCGGATGCGGTGGCTTTTCTCCCGCTCGGCGTCCTTTTCAGCAAACCCTGCTGTATAAGATACGGCTCATAAACTTCTTCAATGGTCTCGGCTTCTTCGCCTACGGCAACAGCTATGGAATTGACGCCCACGGGCCCGCCGCTGAATTTACACGCTATTGTTTCAAGTATTTTTTTGTCCATATCGTCCAGGCCCTTGTCATCGATACCAAGCAGGTGCAGCGCCGTTACGGCTATTTCGGCGGTGATTTTGCCGTCGGCGCGGACCTGGGCATAGTCCCTGACGCGTTTTAAAAGCGCATTGGCTATACGGGGTGTGCCTCTGGACCTCACGGCGATTTCCTTCGAACCTTTTTTGTCAATATCAACGGACAGTATCTTTGAAGAACGGTTGACGATCTTTTCTATATCCTCGAAATTATAATAATCCAGGCGTTCCGCGATTTCAAACCGGGCGCGCAAAGGCGCCGACAGGAGTCCCGCGCGTGTTGTGGCTCCAATCAGTGTGAACCTCGGAAGATTCAGCCTTATAGACCTTGCTCCGGGGCCCTGGTCTATAAGCACGTCTATCCTGAAGTCTTCCATCGCGGAGTACAAATACTCTTCGACTACATGGTTCAACCTGTGTATCTCATCTATAAAAAATATGGAGCCTTCCTCTATATTGCTCAAAATGCCCGCCAGGTCACCCGGCTTTTCTATCACAGGGCCCGACGACGTCCTTATTTCCACCCCCATCGCATCGGCAATGATATACGCTAATGTCGTTTTTCCGAGTCCCGGAGGCCCGGAAAACAAAATGTGGTCCACAGATTCCCCTCTTTTGGAAGCCGCCTCTATCGCAACCATAAGCCTTTCCTTCACTTCCTTCTGTCCCACAAAATCATCCATTTTCAGGGGGCGCAGCTTATTCTCAAACTGCTCATCCGGCTTATGTATGACTTCATCAAATATTTTTTCGTTCATACTATTTCTTCTCTTTCAATGATTCTCTCAGGATATCTTCCAGGGTGGCATCCGCGCCGGCTTTCCTGTATGCGGATTCCACGGCCTTAACGGCGGATTTGCTTTCGAACCCCAGCGATATCATCGCATTGACCGCATCTGTAAGAAGGTTCTGTTCCGCCGAGTCAACCGGACCTTTTCCGATATTCCTGTTTTCAAAATAATCAATTTTCCCGGCCTTGCCCTTTAATTCAACTATCATCCTTTCGGCTGTTTTCTGCCCGACGCCGTGAATCGACGACAGGACAGATGCATTCCCTGTTTTCAGGGCAGACAGCAGGACGGCGGGGGTAACCCCGTTTAAAACGGATATTGCAACTTTCGGGCCTATGCCGGAAACAGATACAAGAAGCTTGAAAAGATTCTTCTCCTGCAGCGTCGAAAAACCGTAAAGGCTGATATCGTCTTCTCTTACAACGGTGCAGACATACAGCTCGACATCCCCGCCCGAAGCGCGATTCTGATGAGAAGACCTGCTTATGCCCTCATAAGTGCCCAAAGTGATCTTCACTTCATATCCCACCCCGTTTACATCCAGAAGCACCCCGACGGGATCGATCTTAATTATTCTGCCTTTCAGATACCCTATCATAATTATAGATATTATATCCTTTTGCTTACTGTAACGCGATTAGAAATATTATTGCAATGGCATATTGCAATGGCAAGCGCATCCGTAATATCCCTGGACTTGGGGACAGCCTTCAATCCCAGAATAAGCCTTACCATCGTGGCAACCTGTTCCTTGTCCGCAAGGCCTCTTCCCGTCACCGACTGTTTGATATCCTTGGGCTGATATTCATATATGGGTATATCATATTTCGCCGAACACAGCACGACTATGCCTTTCGCCTGTCCGAGTTTTAAAGCCGAGGAAACGTTTTTAAATACGAACTGCCCTTCAATCGCGATACAATCAGGCTTATAAGCTTTTATGATTTCTTCCAGCCTGTTGAAAATCTGCAAGTACCTGAGAGAAAGCCTTGACGCGCTTTTAGTCCTGATAAAATCGTAGAATACGGGCCTGAACTTGCTGCCCTGAAAATCAATTATTCCAAAACCTGTTAACACGGTTCCGGGGTCTATACCCATTACGCGCATAATCAATGAATTTTAACCGTTTTCAAATTTTTCTATTTCCTCGGAGGATATATCAAAATTAGAATAGACATTCTGAACATCATCATGGTCTTCCAGAGCATCTATCAGCGACAAGACCGACCGGGCATCCCCGCCCTGGACCTTTATATACGAAGACGGCAGGAAGCTGAGGCTTGAAGTCTCGATATCGTATTTGCTGTTTTCCAGCAGTTTCCTTACCTTCTCGAAATTTTCCGGCGGCGCGGTTATCTCAAATACATTGTTCTCTTCGTCAAAGGTGATGTCGTCAACACCCGCATCTATCACCTGCTCCATGAGTTTTTCTTCTTCTTTACTGTCCGCCTTTACGACAAAATAGGCTTTCTTATTGAACATCCACGCAACAGCGCCGGCTCCGGCCATGCTGCCGCTTCTTTTAGAGAATATCGACCTTACTTCCGAAGCAGTCCTGTTCTTGTTGTCTGTGAGGGCTTCCACTATAATTGCGACGCCCCCGGGGCCGTATCCTTCATAAAAAGTCTCTTCATACGACACGCCGGGCAGTTCCCCCGTGCCTTTTTTTATCGCCTTCTCGATGTTATCCTGGGGCATATTGGCTTCTTTCGCCGCAAGCAGCACTGTCCTCAGGCGGGGATTCATAATAGGATCTCCGCCCGCGACCCTTGCGGCAACCGTGAGTTCCTTGCTTATCTTGCTGAAAAGCTTTCCCCTCTTGGCGTCTATCGCAGCTTTTTTATGCTTTATGCTATGCCACTTTGAATGACCGCTCATAGAACTGTTGTCTTCTCCTATTTTTCTTCATCCTGTTTTTTGCCCTCATCGATCACCTTTTGCGAAATATGCGCGGGGACTTCCTCATAATGGGAAAAATCTATGGTGAAACTGCCCCTGCCTCCCGTCATAGACCTCAGTTCGGTAGAATACCTGAAAATCTCCGACTGGGGAACCTGGGCTTTGACTTTCTGAAGCATTCCCGCCGGTTCCATGCCGATGATACGGCCTCTTTTTGCGTTTAAATCCCCGGTAATATCGCCCATATAATCGCTGGGAATAACCACTTCAATATTCATAATCGGCTCAAGTAAAATCGGCCGGGCCTTCAAAAAAGCGTCCTTAAAAGCTTTTGAACCGGCAATCTTAAACGCCATTTCGGAAGAATCCACTTCATGATACGAACCGTCATAGCACCTGGCGCAAAAATCCACGATAGGATATCCCGCCAGAATCCCTTCGACCGTAGCTTCCCTTATACCTTTTTCAACCGCCGGAAGGTAATTCCTGGGAATAGAACCGCCGACAATCTCATCCACAAATTCAAACCCTTTAGCCCTTTCAAGAGGTTCGATTTTCAGATAGACTTCGCCGTATTGCCCTTTCCCTCCGGATTGTTTCTTGTATTTTTCGTGCCCTTCCGCTGATTTCTTGATGGTTTCCTTATACGCCACTTTGGGGACGGAAAGGTTCGCTTCAACATTGAATTTATGCTTCACGCGCGCCATGGCAATCTCAATATGAAGGTCTCCCATACCGGATATTATCAGTTCCTTCGTGTCCGGATTCCTTTCAATTTTCACGGTCGGGTCTTCTTCCGCGATCTTATGCAGCCCGGAACCGATTTTCTCTTCATCCCCCTTCGCCTTGGCATAAACTGCGTACGAGACCAGCGGTTTGGGAAAGACCATGGGAGGGAGGCTTATCTTTGAGCTGAAATCAGACAGGGTATTGTTCACATGCGTATTTTTAAGTTTTGCCACAGCCATAATATCTCCGGGCCCGGCTTCGGATACAGAAATCTGTTCCTTGCCTTTGATTATATATATATGGCCTATCCTTTCTTTCGCGCCGCTGGCCGCATTAAGGACTTCGGAATCCGCCTTCAAAGCGCCGGAATAAACCCTGAAATAAGTAAGCTGTCCGACATAAGGGTCTGTTATGGTTTTAAATATAAAAGCGCTCAAAGCGGCTTTGTCGTCGGGCAGAATCTCTTTTTCTGAAATCTTTAGCGGCTTCAAATCAAGCGGCGACGGGAAATATTCGACGATAAAGTCAAGCAGCTCTTCTGTTCCTATTTCCTTGTCGGCGCTGCCGGAAAGCACGGGGACAACCAGTCCTTTAACAATAGCTTTCTTTAAGGCGGATTTAAGCTCTTCGTCCGAAATCTCTCCGCGTTCAAGATACTTTTCCAGAAGCGCGTCATCGCTTTCCGCCACCGCCTCTATCAGGTTCTCCCTG
>JAFGBE010000102.1 GCA_016933315.1 Candidatus Auribacterota bacterium | reverse complement strand
TTGCGCATTGTCATCATCCCGTTTTAAACCAAAACCATTTACGACAATTCCGGCACCAAACTTTTTGGCGCCGGAATTGGCTTGATTCTGGTCCGTTATATTTAAATCATGAACATCATTTCCGCGTATGTGGCTAACGGCCACTCATCATCCGGCAGCAACCCTTCAAGTGTATCCACCGCTTTCCTTAATTTCAGCATAAGCTCCTTTTTCTCTTTAGCGCTTCCGCCGTCTTCTGTAGCTTTTTCAAGTTTATCAATGCCGGCCAGCACATTTTCAGCCTGCTCACAGACAGAAGCCGAAAGGGCGTTGAGATGCTTCGTTCTGCCGTTCTTAAGGGCTTTCTCGGTTTCGTTAATGGTTATCGCCAGCTTCCTCTGGTAGTTTATTGCGGCAGGTATAATCATCGTGCGCGCGATAGTTACGGAACATTCCGATTCCACATGTATGATTTCTTCATACTGTTTTTTATAAACTTCATATCTCGAACTCAGTTCCCTCTTTGAAAGAACGTTGTATTTCTCAAAGAGATCCACCGCTTTTTTGCTCTTGAAGATTTCAAGCGCTTCAGGCGTATTTACTATATTCGGCAGACCCCTCTTTTCAGCTTCTTTTTTCCACGCATCGGTGTAATTATCGCCGTTAAAAATAATCCTCTTGTGTTTCTTGACTATGTCTTTCAGAACCGCCTGGAGGGACTCGTTAAAATCCTTCCCCGCATCCTTGTCTTTTTCCAGCTGCGCGCAGATTTCATCCATGGCGCTGGCTACTATAGTGTTCAAAGCGACATTAGGGCCGGCGCAATTCTGGTTAGAGCCGACTGCGCGGAATTCAAACTTATTACCCGTAAAGGCAAACGGGGATGTCCTGTTCCTGTCCGTGACATCCCGCGGCAATTTCGGCAGGGACGAAACCCCTATTTCAATGATTCCGCCGTTCTTAGAGCTTTTAGCGCCGCCCTTTTCCACCTGTTCTATGATATCCGTCAGCTGTTCGCCGAGGAATATTGACAATATCGCCGGCGGAGCCTCATTCGCTCCAAGCCTGTGGTCATTGCCCGCTGTAGCGACCGTCGCTCTCAAAACATCGGCATATGTATCGACCGCTTTCATCAGCGCGCAAATCACCGTGAGGAATTTCGCGTTCTCATGAGGATTATCCCCGGGACTCAACCAATTTTTACCGTCCGGGCCCACTATAGACCAGTTATTATGCTTGCCTGAGCCGTTCACACCGGCAAACGGTTTTTCATGGAGAAGGCATACAAAATCATGCCGGTCCGCGACTTCCTTCAAAATCTCCATAAGTATCATATTGTGGTCCACGGCAAGGTTCAGAGTTTCATAGACATTGGCTATTTCGAATTGCGCGGGGCAGACTTCATTATGTCTTGTTTTCGCCGGGATACCCATTTTCCATAATTCCCTGTCAAGGTCATCCATAAAATCTATCACGCGCCTTTTTATGGTGCCGAAATAATGGTCTTCCATCTGCTGGTGTTTGGCGGGAGCTTTGCCGAACAGTGTCCTGCCTGTCTGCAGCAGGTCAAGGCGGCTCTCATAAAAAGCCTTGTCCACAAGGAAATATTCCTGTTCGGGCCCGAGGGTGACATGAGCCTTGTTCCCGTTATCTTCTATTCCGAATAACCTTCCCAGGCGGCAAACCTGTTTCGAAAGAGCATCCATAGACCTCAATAAAGGCGTCTTCTTATCCAGCGCATCCCCGTAATATCCGCAAAAAACAGTCGGTATGCAGAGGACAGCTCCCTCCTTTGATTTTTTAATGAAAGCAGGGCTTGTGGGATCCCATGCTGTATAACCGCGAGCCTCAAATGTTGTCCTTAATCCGCCTGACGGGAAACTTGAGGCATCCGGTTCTCCCTTAATAAGCTCTTTTCCCGAAAACTGAAGGATTACTCCGCCTTCCTTATCGGGGAATATGAATGAATCGTGTTTTTCGGCCGTCGCGCCTGTTAAAGGCTGGAACCAGTGGGTAAAATGAGTAGCGCCTTTGGATAAAGCCCATGTTTTCATCGCGTCCGCGACTTCATCAGCAATATCGGGATTAAGCGTATATCCTTTTTCAAGAGTCGCTTTCAGGGATTCGATAGCCTTATCCGACAGATAGTTTCTCATTGTCTTGAAGCTAAAGATGTTTTCGCCGTAAATATCGAAAACAGTATTGTTGTTATCAATGTTTTTACCGCTCATGTTCATCTCCTTTTAATTACAGTTAAATGAAAAAAGGCATTCAAAAACCATATATGGTTTAAGAACGCCTCTGTTTTACATTATCCCGGCACAACACTGTGCTCTTAAAAAAATCGAAGTCATTTTTACTATATGCTTTCGTAATTGTCAAGTCAATTTTAAACGATTTCATATAATATTTCCACATTTTAACCATTTTCCTTACTCGGTCAGAAATATCTGGAAACCTGAATATGATTCCATCCCGTGTTCCCCTATATCAAGCCCTTTCAATTCTTCATCCCTATTGACTCTTAATCCTATTGTCATGTCAATAAGTTTAAACACCGCCCCCATGGTCAACACAACGAACAGGACCACGGAAAAGACGCCCAGCGCCTGGACAGCCAGTTGTGTAAAGCCTCCCCCGTATAGCAAACCGTCATTCGCAAGCCCCAGTGTTTTCCGCCCGAATAACCCGACAGCTAAAGTTCCCCAGACACCGTTTAAACCGTGTACGGGTACAGCTCCTACAGGGTCATCCACGCCGAATTTGTCAAGCAGCACCACTCCTATGATTACAAGAACGCCAGCGGCAGCCCCTATCAGGACGGCGGCCCACGGCTCGACAAAAGCGCATGGGGCGGTTATAGCCACCAATCCGGCCAGAGCCCCGTTCATAGCCATGGAAAGGTCAGGTTTCCCGAACATCTTCCAGACCGTTATCATCGCCGTAATTCCTCCCGCCGCCGCAGCGAGGTTTGTATTAATGGCAACTCTCGCGATAAGACTTCCGTCTCCCACGCTCAATGTGGACCCGGGGTTAAAACCGAACCACCCGAACCACAGGATAAATACGCCGAGCGACGCAAGAGGGATATTATGCCCGGCAATAGCGTTCGGTGAGCCGTCCTGTTTAAACTTGTCTATCCTGGGCTTCAGGAGGATTGTTCCTATCAGGGCCGCAAAACCGCCTACCGCATGTACAACTGTGGAACCGGCAAAATCCGTAAAATTAAGCTTTGCAAGCCATCCTCCGCCCCATATCCAGTGCCCTATAATCGGATAAATAAAAGCCGATATCAGAAAAGAATATATAAGGTATGCCGCGAACTTCATCCTCTCGGCCATTCCCCCGGCAACAATAGTCGCGGCAGCTCCGCAAAAAGCCGCCTGGAAAAGCCAGAAGGCGAACATGGGAACGGCGGCGCCGGATTCAGCACCCGCCAGAAACCAGCCTTTTAAACCGATAAAATCATTTCCGGACCCGAACATTATGGCATACCCGAACATAAAAAATCCTATGGACGCCATGCAGAAATCCAGAAAGTTTTTTGTCAGGATATTACAGGTATTCTTAGCTCTTATAAAACCGGCCTCAACCATGCCGAAACCGGCTTGCATGAAAAAAACCAGAAAAGCAGCTATCAACACCCACATCGTATCTATTCCGACAGTACTGGCATATGAAGTTTCCTCCGCCGCCTGCGCGACGCCGCCGGACATAAACATCAACGCAAGAGCAACTGTCCCGGCAACTTTAAAGAACCCTGTCTTCATTAATACCTCCTTTTTCCTGTTTGAATATCCAATTGCGAAACGAAAATCAAAAAAATCACCTGATGTTTAATTTTTCTTTAACCATCTTTGCGTAGATTTTGTTTATCCTGTTTGTCTTCATCCATCTTTCAATCGTCGAAACATGGACGTCTATTTTCCTCGATAAGTCATATAAGGTATAACCTCTTGCTTCTTTAACAGCTTTTATCTTATCCATCAATTGTCTGTCTTCCATAAGCATCTCCGGTTTTTCGCATATCCTCCTTACCCTATGGCTTCTGAACCTTTTTCGCCTGTCCTGATTCTTATGCATTCAGGAAGCTCGATGATAAATATTTTACCGTCGCCTATTTTTCCCGTTTTGGCGCCCTTGATGATCGCATCGACAGTCGGTTTAACGAAATCTTCATTAACAGCAATCTCAAGTTTGACCTTTTTCAGCAGGTTTATCTCATGTATCACACCTCTGTATGTTTCCGTATAGCCTCTTTGCTGTCCGCACCCAAGGACATTGCTTACCGTCATCTTATGCACCTCCGCCTGGAACAACGCTCTTTTCACGTCCGGCAGTTTGTGCGGCTGAATCATGGCAATTATAAGTTTCATATTCGTCTCTCCTTTCTTCCGGCCGGGGGCCTGTCTTTTCCCCCGGCCGCCGTTAATTAACATTTATTCGGTGGTAAATATCTGGAAACCCGCATAGGACTCCATCCCATGCTCGCTTATATCGAGACCTTTAAGCTGCTCTTCATCGGAGACCCTCAGCCCCATTGTTTTCTTTATGATATAGAAGAGCACAAAAGCCGAACCGAAAGTCCATGCGAAAACAGACGCTACGCCTGTCAACTGGACGAGGAACTGGCTTATTCCGCCCCCAAATAAAAGCCCGTTAACCCCTCCGTACGCCTCCTGGGCAAAGATTCCCGTGGCAAGGGTGCCGAAGGCGCCGCAGATCCCGTGCACAGAAATGGCTCCTACAGGGTCATCTATATGTAAAACCCTGTCAATAAACTCAACACTTAAAACTACCAGCACACCGGCTATAGCGCCGATGATTATCGCGCTCATGGGAGAAACATTCGCGCATGGCGCGGTTATCGCGACCAATCCCGCCAGGGCGCCGTTCAGGGCCATGCTGGTATCAGGTTTTCCGAACTGTACCCAGATAGTTATCATGGCTGCGATGGAACCCGCCGCTGCAGCCAGATTCGTTGTTACCGCGATGACTGCTATATTCAGATTTGTCCCCGCTGTCGTGCTTCCCGGGTTAAAACCGAACCATCCGAACCACAGGATGAAAACCCCAAGGGCCGCAAGAGGGATGTTGTGTCCCGGAATCGCGTTGGAACTGCCGTCCTTATTATACTTGCCAAGCCTCGGGCCTAGAAGAATAGCCCCGGCAAGGGCAGACCATCCTCCGACCGAATGCACAACCGTAGACCCGGCAAAATCTATCATCCCTTTTCCCGCGAGCCATCCGCCTCCCCATATCCAATGCCCGACAACAGGATATATAACGGCGGAAATAAAGACACTGTATACGAGGTACGCGCTGAATTTCGTCCTTTCAGCCATCGCCCCGGAAACTATCGTAGCCGCCGTAGCAGCAAACACAACCTGGAACATCCAGTAGGCAAACTGCCACATTCCTTCTCCTGTCGCGGTAGTGGCGGAACTAAGGAAAAACCCGTCTGTCCCGAATAACCCGAACTTATCCGCCCCGAACATCACTCCGAAGCCTATGATAAAGAAAGCTATCGACCCGACGGAAAAATCCATAAGGTTCTTCATCATGATATTTGCCGCGTTCTTAGCTCTCGTGAATCCGGTCTCGACCATCGCAAATCCGGCCTGCATAAAGAAGACCAGGAAAGCAGCCATTAATGTCCAGACTGTGTCAATCGCTGTCGCATTGGAATCAGCCGTATGGTCCGCGACTGCCTCGCCGCCGATAAACAGAATGGCCGCCACGGCAATAAAGTAAGGCACATACCGTCTCATATCAAAAACCTCCCTTCCCTATCAAAAGTTGACTTTGAATGAACAGCCCGCGTAAAATTCATCCGTATACTGGCTGTCCATAGCAATCGATTCGCTTATATGAGGTTCTATGGTGAAATATTTCCCGACGGGAACAGTAATGCTCAGAGTCAGCAAAGTATTTGTAAAGCTGCCTTCATAGCCCCACTGTTTGTCGTTATATCCCATAGAAGCCCCTAGGTTTATGGAAAACGCCTCGAATTCAAATGAATGGCCGACACCCCATTCAAGATATGTCCCGTCCCCTTCTTTAAAATCATGATATGCCGTAAAATAAGGCTGAAGCAGGACATCAAGCGCAATCCCTCCATAAAATTCCTGTGTATCAGAATCGTCTATATTCGGAAAATGGTAGTATATATAGCCACCGGACAGACTCACTTTTTCGAGCGTTTCATTAATAAATCCCAGATCGAAAGTAACATCGGCGGTAAAATCATTTTCCGTCCATTCTCTTGCAGGGCTGTCATCGTCATTCCTGTCAGCATCATAATTAGCCCACCAGTTAACGGAAACCCATTTGTAGCCCACTGTCGCGCTGGGCTGTACGATAAACCCGTCAACAAGGTTCTGTCCTCTCCAGATGTACTTTGAATTCAGGTCCACCGCAAGCTCGTAATCCAGCTCTGACAGGGGCGCAGGGACAAAAGTCTCCTTTTCATCCTGCGCAAAAACACCTGGAGAAAAAACAACTGAAACCAAAAACAATCCTGCTGCAATCAGTTTTTTCATCTTTATCCTCCTTTTTTAATAAAAAAAGCCCATTTCGCCGAATCACCGGCGTAAATGGGCTTCACTGCCTGAATACAAAAAAAGTCCTTTAAGCTATACCCAGCTCAAAGGACATCTTTATCCAAAAACTTCTTTCCCTGAAAACAAAAAAAGCGCTCTTTTATCAAGAACGCCTCATCGCTTTTTAAACACAGGCCCTGTGTTTTTTTAAAATTACACGTTAATATAACCTGCCATTTAAGTTTTGTCAAGGTCTTTTTCGGGATGATATCCTTCTTTTTTTATGGTCTCTTCGAGAATATCCCGTGTAACCCTGCCCTTTACGCGCACTTTTTTTGAACCTATATCTACCGACACCCCTTCTACTCCGCCAAGTCCGGATAGAGCTTTTTCTATTTTTTCCCCGCAGCTACCGCAATGAATATCGGGGACTGAAATCTCAATATCCGGATTTTTGATTCTGCATCCCCTTTTAAAAAATCCCGCCGCAATCATCCCAAGCAGCAATACAGCGCAAACAACCTTGACCCAAACCGGCAGCATCTTGCCATGTCCCATCACCATACGCGGGTCTTCGCCGAAAAAAGCCCATACATAATTAAAAAGCAGCCCGAGCACCACAGCGCTAAAAATAATACTGGCCAGATAAATATAAAACGCTCTTCTTCCCAGCTTCGCCCTTACAAAAGACAAGGTTATAGCGTTTGTGGCAGGGCCGACTATTAAAAAAACAAGCGCGGCTCCCGGGGAAAACCCTTTGAGTATCAGGGATGCCGCTATCGGAATAGAGCCGGTGGCGCATACATATAAAGGCACTCCCACAATAATCGCCGCCAGAAAATCCCATGGGAAGACAAGGTATTCCGCAAAAAAATCGCCGGGGATAAAAGCCGCAATCGCCCCTCCTGCGACAGTCCCTATAAGCAGCCATTTCCCGATATCCTGAGGCACTTCCGCAAAAGCGTAATATATGAGCTCCCTGATTTTCGGCCCGATTTTTCTTCTCACTTTTATTTTCCTGTTTTCTTCAGGCGCAGGCAGATCAACATTTTTTTCGCCGAACAAAAAATTCATTATCCCAACCCCTATTCCCGACAAAAAAGCCGCCAGTGGCCTGAACACGGCGAATAACGGCCCCATCAAAGAAAATGTGGCCAGTATCGAATCCACTCCCGTAGTCGGGGTTGAAACCAGGAAAGCCAGCACACTTGAGGTATTTGCCCCGTCTTTTTTCAGAGAATTGGCAAGCGGGATAACACCACAGGAACAAACAGGCAGGGGGACGCCGAAAAAAGTGGCTTTTATGATTGAAAGCAGGCCCTGCCGGCCGAGGTGGCGTTTGATAAAATCCGCCCCTAAAAAAACATGCAGGAAACCGGCAATAAACATACCCAGAAGCAGGTAAGGCGAAACTTCAAGCCACAACTCTATTACATTATTATAAAAGTTCGCAAACACGTCTTAATGCCTCGATTGCCGGGCGAAAATATAGTTAGACCGCGTTTTTCAGGCCGTTAAGTTTTTTTATATGTTCTTCTTCCTGCAAAATGATTTTATCTATCAGCAGTTCATCTTCAGGAGACACGACTTTTTTGGCTTCCTCAAAAAATCTGATTGATTCCTCTTCAAAAGACACAGCCATCTCAATGGCTTCTCCTCTGTCCTTTATTTTTGACGCAATCTCATGGCCTTTATCATCCTTTGTGAAAACGCTCTGGTCTGCGATTTTCTTCAGGTATGCAAAATATTCCTCGGGATAAAGCTCCACAGGCTCATAATCCTGGACAGAATTAAGTATCTTGCCGAAAACCTTGATATGTTTTGATTCCTCAACGGCAAGAAACTCGAACACTTCTTTCGCTTTCTCATCCTTTATCGCGGAAGCAAGGTCATTATAAAAATCAAAACCGTTTCTTTCTATCTGTATGCCCAGTTCAACTATTTCACTGCCCGAAAACGAACTTCCCATTTAACCCTCCGAATTATCTTTTACAGGAGCAAGGTCTATTATCTTTTCCACATTGACCTCTATAATGTATTTCGGTCCCGGCATCAGCGCTTCGGGATGGCCGGGATGCCCCTTCTGCCCCCTGACGCTGTTCACAATCCTTGTAGTTATTCTGCTGTGAAGCTTTTTCTTCCAGTCATCTATCATATTCTGCGGGATTTCATTCTCGCCGATCTCTCTTGCCGCCCCCTTAATGCAAAAACCCCTGAAACTGTGCTCGTCAACGGCTGTAATGGACATACGGGGATTGTTTTTAAGGTTCGCGCGGGTTCTCCCCGTATAAAGGTCTATCAGGTATATTTTTTCTTCCTCTATCCTGACTATTCCCTTACATGCACTATGCGGATACCCATCGGGACCCATGGTGGAAACAACCGTAAAACCCTGTTTCCCAAGAAAACTTATAATTTCTTTTTTCAGTTTCATAGCCGCACCGCAATATTTATTTTAAAATTTCCTTTAATTCTTTCAAAGCTGCTTCATAATCGGGATGGCTGGTTAATTCCTTAACATATTCTATATATTCTACCACATTGTTTCTGCCTATGACAAATATCGCCCTGGCCAGCAGGCGTAATTCTTTTATCAGGACCCCGTATTTTTCGCCGAAATCAGCATACCTGTAGTCAGAAAATGTTTTCACGGCTTTTATTTTATTGTCATGACAAAACCTTTTCTGTGCAAAAGGCAAGTCCATGGAAACAAAGATTATGTTCAAGTCCCCGGACAATTTCGAAGCTTCGTCATTAAATCTTCTTATCTGCAGGTCGCAAACCGGGGTATCGAGAGACGGGACTGAAGCTATAAGTTTGACCTTATTTTTAAATTCGCCCAGCGTAACTTCTTTCATATCCACATCGATAACTTTAAAATCAGGCGCCTGACAACCTTCCCGCAGCCTGTTTCCCATAAGGGTTACGGGCTTTCCTTTAACTGTTGTTTCCTCTTTCCTTCCCATGATACCCGCCTTTCAATTAATCATTAAAAGCTTAATGTGCGGTTTAGAATTATACCCGGGGCCGCCCGATACATCTTTCGCTGCAATGAGCTGCGGGCCTTAGCCGGAATGCCACCGCTATTTTCATTTTTCCCTTTCTGTTTTCTCAATATACCTTATCAGTTTATTTATACGCTCTATATGCTTGGTTTCCTCGTTAATAATCCTGTCCAGCGCGGACACACACCTGCTGTCTCCTGTATTTTCCCGCAAGGTCCTGTAAAAACTTATCGAATCGTTTTCAATCAGCAATCCGAACCCAAGGACGGCAAAAGCATCTTTTAACACATCGCTTCTCCCCTTTAAAGCTTTATAACCGGAAAAAATACCGCTGTCCATATAGTCTACAATATCGTCTTCTTCAAAATTGTCGCTGCGGGTCTTTAATTCCCTGTCCATCTCCGTTTTAAAAAACTTCAAATGCTCCTTTTCCTGCTCAAGAAGCAGTTTTATGTCTTCCTTGACTATGCCGTCGTTAATGTTCTTCAGTATATCGCCGTAAAACCTTATCCCCTCGTTTTCCAGATTAACGGCTATCTTATAAGCCTGGATAATGTCAAAATCGGCGACTTCAATTTTTCCCTTTTCATTTTTAATTATTTTCATTTTGCCTCCTCCTGTTTTTCTGATTAGAATTTATATATACATATGCCTATAAGAGCAGACGCGCTTAACAGAGCGGCTATCATACAGACCTGAATCATCCCCAATACAGGCACCAGGACAGCGCTCGCGGCGAAGGCGCCGAAAAAAGAACCTAACACGTCAAAACCGTATGTTTCCCCCGAAACCTGCCCGACAGATTTTTTAAAATCCAGATAAAGCCTGTTTGCCAGCGGGAATTGCACCCCGCCCACAAAGCCGGCTACGGCGGGCAGCGCCGGGAATACAACAAATTCAAATAAGGCAACTGCAAGGTTTCCTCTCAAATAATCCGCCTGCATAAAAACCAGCGGAAGCATAAGGGGATATACGCACATTGCCGCCTGCGCGGCAAAAAAATATTTCCGGGCCTTCCCTTTATCCAAAATGAACCTGGCGGCAAAAGCTCCGAGAGCAAGCCCCCCCATAAAAGAAGTTACAAGCAGCCCTATCCTGTAATATAAATAACCGTAAAGCACCTGGAACACTATGATTATAACTATCTGAAAAATTATTTCCGCGAAACCCGAGGTAAAAACGGCAAAACACAGCGGGAAGCCAGACTTTCCCCTGATAAAAAACCTCAACATGATTACCGCAAGCGGAACAGAAAAGAACCATGACACCTTTATTTTGCCGGCATTAGAGAGAGCCTTCCGGAACGCGTCGGAAAATAATGTGCTCCAGTACATCTCGGCGTAATAATAGCATACGGGAGAAAAATCCGTATTCAGCCTCACGTGCTTTTTCTCTTTAACGCTATCATTAAAATACTTTATCCTGCCGGCGCTTAAAGAATCGAACAGGTAGTATTCCCTCACATATTTTAAATCAAGGTTTCTCTCCTTTATTCTCCTCTCAATAACTGAAACATCCTGCGTGAGCACGCCGCGGGTGTTAGAAGACAGGAAAAACAGTTTTTCGCCCGGGACCATCTCTACATCGCTGAAAACGGCCTCAGCCGTCCTATAGAGGCAGGCAATAAGCGACTGGGCCTCGGGATTGATATAATTCTCGCTTACCGTAATGTCAAAAGAAAAGACCCCTCCTTTATTCAGCCTCTCCCCGGCAAATGAAAAAAATTCCTCCGTAAAAAGCCTGTTTACCTTAGAGTTAGACGGATCGGAGACATTGATAATAATCACGTCGTATAAATCAGAGCTTCTACGCATATATCTTCTGGGATCGTCAATTATTATATTCACCCTTGTCCCCGCCATATCTTCTCCCAGATATGTTTCGGCGACTTTAATAAGGGCCGGGTCAATTTCAAGATAATCTATTTTTTCTATGCTTTTATGCTTTAACGCTTCTTCTATCCCCCCTCCTAAGCCTCCACCCACCATTAATACGTTTACGGGACGCCGGTGTTCAAGAAGGGGGATATGAACCGAATATTCCGCAGACATCCTGTCCGGAACGCTCGCGACCAGGTCCCCGTTTTCAAAAAGGGATACCTGCCCCTTTTCCCCCGTTACGACAATATTGCCGTAAATTGAATTGGTATCGCTTATTAAATTAAAACCCTGCCACTGTATGCATTTTGATAGCCTGTCGATACATCCCGCGTTAAAAAAAACAAGCAACGAGAGCGTTATCAACACAAGAGGCGTTAACCATTGTTTTCTGCCTGACGCGCAATTGGGTAAAAAAGCGAATCCGGCCAGCAGAAAAAACACAGCGGATGATTCGAATACATTCAGAAACCTGATGAAGAAAAGACTTACCGCCAAACCTCCGAATAAGGCGCCCGCCGCTTCGGCGAAATAGACTTTAGTGACCGCTTTTTCGGGCGGCTGGATAGCCTTTCCGGCAGCGCTGCAGAAAAACGAAAAAATCATCCCGTTAAAAAAACATATGAGGGAAAGCAGCGCAAACGAAATGAGCCAGATGGAAGACATTCCGAAAATCTCTCCCGGTTTCATGCCGAGAAATGCTCCGGCGGTCCTTATCAGGAAAAAAATCGCGATAACCAGCAGCAAATAGATGATTACCATCGCGTGCAGAAAAAAAGGAGCGACATTCCTTTGTTTGCGGTTAAGTACTGAAGCGAAAAAACTCCCGCCGGCAACCCACAGGAGCCAGGAAGAAAGGACAGCTCCGGCCGACAGCTCATTTCCGCCGAAGAGAACCATAGCCTCTCTCAGGAACAATATCTGAGAACCGGTAGAGATGAACCCAATCGCGAATACTGTGAAAAATATAACTCCTATGATTTTCCCCTTTATTATATGATTTCCACGTCTCCCGCGTAAATCCAGCCGCTTTCACCGTCTATAAGCTTCCCGTAAAGCCATTTTCCCCTTTCTTCAACAACAAAAAGTTCCGTTCCTTCATGGATTCTCATTTTAACAGTCTCATCTTCGCCGGGGCCATATCTTATAACAGATTCCTTCGCCATCACGATGGCCTGGGCCTGGCCGAAACAATGCTTCCTGTATAACAGGGATCCGGTTAACAACAGCCAGCACGCAAAACAGACTGCCGCGAAATAGTATATTATCCTCTTTGGAAAGACAAAAAACGATGCCGACAACAGAACCATACACGACAGAAACAAAGACGCGGAAAGATAAACCAGTTCCTTCAGTGAAAAATAGCGCGCCGGCCCCGAAAAAATACCCGCAAAGAAAGATTTTTTAGCCGGGATTACCTTGTCTTTTTTTAACCTGCTGACATACTCCAGGTTTGCCTTTGCTTCCGGATCCCTCGGATTGATACTCAAAGCCCTTTTATAGTTAAGAATAGCTTTGCCAAGCTTCCCCGCCCTGAAATAGGAGTTGCCGAGATTAAAATAAAGGTCAGGGTTGCCGGGGCATTTGTCTTTTAGCGCTTCCTCATACTTGAGAATCGCGCCTTCATAATCTCCTTTATCATAGAAATCGTTTGCCTGGCTTATAAGCTCCCCGGAGAAACAAAAGCCGCACAACAAGATCATTAAACTAAATATGCCTGTTAATCTCATTTATAATCACCTTTGCTTTTTTGATTATCTCCATCATTTCTTCGCGGTCCGGTCGATATGATGTGAATGTGATTTCATCGCACCTGTCGAATATCTTCTTTATTTCTTCAACCGTATTCTGCCCGAGCCTGCCCCCGAGCCTCAGGTTTATGGCATCCATATCAACCGAAGGCGCCGGAATATGAATCTTCCCGCCGACAAACTCTCTTATCGCATTTTTCAGGGAAGTCGAAAATTCTTTTCCCTCGTTTTTCAACGCAAATTCATTCGCCTGCCGGAAAAGGGCTTTTACTTTCCTGCCGGAGAACATTTTTCTCGCATAGAATTCATCGTTTCTGAGTTTTTCCCTGTGAACATTCAGGACAAATACGGCGGCAAAAATAATAATTCCGGCAAAATAGATTGAAAACGTAACTGTCCTGCTCGGGCTTATGCATACCGGGTTTTCCCCGTCTTTCACATTTTTGCGGTAAACAGGCAAATCCGATCTTTCTTTAATTATTTTTTCCCCTGCCATGGCCCCCTGCCCTTCGCTTATCGTAACCAGCTGTACAGGGCCCGTATCTTTCCCTTTCTCAACTTTTAATTTCAGCGGCTGAGAAGAGATGACTTTGTAATCGCTTTTAACCGGCTCAAAATAACTTAATTTCACCGCAGGAATCATGAAATCACCCGGCTTCTGCGGAATAACTATATAGCTGAACACTTTTTGCCTCTCAAGTATATCGCTGGCGCTGACATTACTTGTTTCAGTTTCAATCCCCGCGATGTTAAATCCTTCTAATTCCGAAACAGGCGCTTTGATGCCGGCAATATTCCCGCTTCCGACAACTGAAAATTTAAATGTGAGAGGCTCCCCGGCTGTGGCAGTATCCTTGCTTAAAGAAGCCTGTACGGCATACTCCCCGACCTGCCCCGTAAAATCACCCGGCCTCCCTTTTTCCGGGAGGGGCTTAATATCCACTTTGTTTTTCTTGCCTCCCAGGACCACCCTCTCGGTCTCGTACCCTATCCATTTTCTCCTGTAATAGACATTAAATTCGAATTTAGGCCCCTGGATAAACTGCAGCCCCGTATTCATCGGAAAATACGCGGTCCTTATCTCAAAAACCCTGTAGATGGTATCCCCGACTTTTTCATCATACTGGATCCTGTCGGCAAAAACCTCCGAAACAAAACCGGGGCTCGACTGAGGCATGATTCTCAGGTTGTCAAACGCGATTTTCCCGTCATAATAAAATTTAGTGACCAGCACAATCTGCTCGCCCGCAAAAGCAACCTGTTTGCTCGGGTACTCATGCACAAATACATGTTCGCCGGTTCCGGGAGCGTTTGTCTCTTTTTCCCCGGAAGGCTTTACCTGTATTATATTGGCCGGTTGGGAAGACAGGCCTTTTTTAACTGTTATTTTAATCGGGTCGGTTTTTATTTCTTTTCCATCAACTTCCGCGGTCACAGGACCGATCACCAGTTCCCCCTCTTTCTCGGGAACAAGCGTATACATATATTCCTTAACAAAAACATTTTTTTTTCCGGTTCCCATCGAAAGTTTTGTCGCAATGCTCTTCCCCCTTAAATAGAACCCGCTAAAATCCGGCAACACGGGGTCATCTTCTACATTGCCCTCCAGGATTACCGTGAAATAAACGGGCTCCCCCAGGGCTACCTGATCTGAATTCACCTTTGAGGTCATCTGGAAAGCGAAAACGCTCCCCGATACAAACAACAGCAACGTAAATAAAAAAATCCTCTTCATTTACCAGTCCTTCTCCAAATCTTCAACGGGCACAATCGTTCTATCTCTGAAATATCCCTTCCTCGCTTCTTTCTCTTCGTCCTCCGATATTCCCAGTATAACAGCTTCTTTCTCATCAACCGGTTCTTTTCCTTCAGGGACAACTTCTATGACCATTCCTTCTTTCCCCTCTTCGGGGGCTTCCTCCTCGGGCAATGTTTCATCGGGCAGGCTCACAGGAACTTCCGAAGGCTTCTCTTTTCCTCCCTCGGGAGCGGTCTCTTCCTTCCCTGCTTCTTCGCCTCCCGGCTGTTCTTCCCGCGGGAACTCACTGTTGGGAAAATCGCTTTCTGTCGTCGGGCCTTCCTTGTCCCCGGGGCCGCCGGGCGCTTTTCTTTCCTCGTCTTCGCCTTGGCCTCCCTGATCGGGAGCTTTCTTCCCTTCTTCCTTCTTGTTCAAGTCATCCAGTTTACCGCTCTGCCCCATCCCCTTATTATCATTTTTCCCCTTTCCTGTATCCCCGTCGCCTTTCCCGCCGTCACCCTGTCCCTGGTCTCCGTCCCCTTTGCCCTTATCATCCGACTTCTCTTCTTCTTCCTCGGAGTTCTCATTGCCCTTCCCGGGTTTTTTCGACTCTTCGGTATCTTCGCCTTCTGAATCTTCCTTGCTTTCCGAAACACTTCCTGCCTGTCCCATGCTCTTGTTTTCCGCCGGGGAATCTTTTTCCTTATCCTGCTCCTGTCTCCTCTGTTCCTGGCTTTCTTCCAATTCCTTTATCTTTTTCTTTGTATATTCATAATTATATTTGGCCGTTTCATCTTCAGGATTAATATTAATCGCATTTTTATAAAAATCAAGCGCTTCCTTCAGCTTTCCCTGTCTGTATTTGACATTTCCCATGTTAAACAAAACTTTAAATAATTGTTCGCTGTTTCCATCCCACAGCTCGATTGTCTTCGAGTAATTATCCTCCGCTTCGTCATATTTGCCGATTTTATAAGCTGAATCGGCAAAATTATAATCTATTTCCGGCATATCCGGGTTTCCGGCTTTTATGTTCCCGTATATGCCGTAAGCATCATCGAACCTGCCTTCGTTAAAATACTTTTCCGCCCGGCCCAGGGCAATCGATTCCAGGGGAGATATCCTGCGCGTACTCACCGCAAAAATAATCAGCGCGAGAATAACCACAAGAAACAAGATAAACAGAATTAGAAATTTTCTAATACTCAATCCCTTTTTTCCTTTCTTCTATCAGCGACTCCATAATAAGAAGAATCAACGCGGCGGAAAGCGCAACCTGATACCTGTTCTCATACTTTTTGACGGTCGAAGACTTGATTTCACGCTCCTCAAGTTTTGCTATGCCGTTTTTGTATATTTCTTTCAGGTCTTCGTCGCCCGGCACGGCTTTGACATACGCCCCCGAGCCTGTAATTGCCGCGATCCTGGCGAATGTATCTTTTTCAAGCTTTGTATTTACAAAATTACCTTCCCTGTCTTTCAAAAAACCCTTCGTCCCGTTTTCTTTTGTTATGGGTATCAACCCGCCCTCCAGCGTTCCCACACCCATCATATAAAGGCTTATGCCGGAATTTTTCAGGGCTTTCACCGCGGCTTCCGTGTGTCTGCCATGGTCCTCCCCGTCGGTTATAAGAAAAATGACATGATATTTCGATTCGGACCCCTCAAATGACTTTATCGCGGTATTTATGGCTTTACCGAGATCTGTGCCGCCATGCGACACCATCTCCGTGTTAACATCCTGAAGGAAAAGGTCAAACACGGAATAATCCGCTGTCAAAGGACATTGCAATATACTTGAACCTGAAAAAATAACCAGCCCGACCCTGTCACCTTTAAGCATGCTGACAAGCCTTCGGATTTCGGTCTTGGCCCAATCAAGCCTGCTTGGTTTTATATCATCCGCCAGCATGCTCCTCGAAACATCGAGCAGCACCATTATATCAACCCCTCTCGTCTTTGTTTCCTCTATCTGATACCCCCATTGGGGTCCGGCCATTGCCAACACTATCAACATCATCGCAAGCGCCAGTATCAGTATCCTGATCTTGCCCAGAAAAAGGCTCACTGTCGAAGAAAGCTTTTTAATCAGCCTGTCATCCCCGAGAATCCTGACCTGGTTGCGTTTCCCTATATAAAACCTGATCAGCAGGATTATCATCAGGCCTACTGGAATCATAAACCAGAAATATTTATATTCTGCGAATTTCACGGCAATTTCCTGAAAATAGTATTTACGAAAATCAAATATAAAAATAAAAGGGCCAATCCGGCGATCAGGCAATACGGGTAAAATTCCTTATATTGCATATAGAATTTCTGTTTTACTTCCGACCGCTCAAGTTCATCTATCTTGGCAAATATATTTTTCAGCGAGTTTGCGTCGGTTGCCCGGAAATACACTCCCCCGGTCTTTTCGGCGATTTTATTCAGCAGTTCTTCGTCAAGCTCCGCCGCGACCTTCGAATAAACAACATCTCCGAACATGTCCCTGCCGACAGGAATCGCCTTATCCCCCTTGCTGCCCACTCCTATCGTATATATTTTAACTCCGTATTTTTCGGCTATATTGGCCGCATCAAGCGGATCTATGGTGAATATGTTATTCGCGCCGTCGGTGATAAGTATTATCAGCTTGCTTTTGGCATCGGAATTTTTAAGCTTGTTGACGGCGGTGCCTATCGCGCTTCCTATCGCCGTGCCGTCTTCTATCATCCCGGGCTGGACAGCCTTAATCCTCTCAAGGAGATACGTGTGGTCAAGAGTTGAGGGGCATACGGAAAAAGCGTATCTGGAAAAAATTACAAGCCCCATCCTGTCTGCGCTTCTGTTCTCGACAAACTCCGCAAGAACTTTCTTCGCGACATCCATCCTGGACACGTAGGTGTTGTTTTCCTCAAGGTCGGGCAGTGTCATACTGGTAGATATATCAAGAACAATAAGCACATCTATAGTCTCAATCGGGATCTTTGTCTCCTCAATAACCGATCTCGGCCCCGCAAGGCCTATTATAAACACCGCAAGCGAAAGCATCTTTAATACATTGAGGATGAATTTTCCCTTCGCTTTTGCGACACCCATCGACTTTCTTATGTTTTCGACGGAAGAAAAGACAATGCCTCCCCCGGATCTTTTTCTGCTCCAGTAAAAACCGAGAAAAGGGACCAGCAGCAAAAAATATAAAAAATTAATATTTGCAAACTCAACCATAAAAACCGGCTTTCTACTTCTTATTTACATCAGTGTTTTCCGCCTGCTTTGTGCCGTCTATAAAACGCACCGAATCCTCAAATGATAAAACCATTTCATCCCCGGACGGCACATGGTTTGCGAACTTAACTTTGTCGCACTGCCTTAAAAACCTCTTGAGAAACTCCCTTTTCTCATCATTGAAAACCTCCGAATCCGAAATTTCCTGCAGGAATTCCTCCGTTGTCCTTTCGGGAGCGCGCAGCCCGAAACGGTCTTCAATATAACGCCTTATTATCGCCGACAGCCGAAAATAAAACATCTTTATCAGGCCTTTATTTATCAAATCGCTTTTCTTAAGGTCGCTAAGGGCGCTGAAAGCTCTTTCGTGGGGAGGCAGATATGTTTCCCGGAACAGGGATAAGCGCTTTCTCCCGGCTTTCAGAAACAAAATAAAAGCCAAAAGCATAAAAATAACAATAACCGAGGCTCCAAACAGATAAGCGGCGAATGACGGAGCGGCGAAAACACCTTTTATGTCTTTTATGTCGCCGGGTTCTTCCTCAAGGACACTTTTGACTTCGATATATATCTCTTCCGTTTTATAAATCTCCTGCCTGCCTCCGGGGAATATGATTTTTACCTCCGCG
>JAFGBE010000101.1 GCA_016933315.1 Candidatus Auribacterota bacterium | reverse complement strand
TACAATACTCATATCTCTATGTGTTTGTTTTGATTATCGTTATCACTTCTCCGTCTTTCGGTGCGCCACAGGTCGTTGATACTACACCGCAGAACTACGGCGCTAACGGCAACCCTTCGGCAGACGGAGTGATTTTTTCCGGAAACAATACACTGCAAAGCACCGCCGACGGGCAAAACATAGGCAGTTCAATAACAACCACTGCCGGCAGCGGAACCGGAGTTCTCGACTGGAACCACACAGCCACCTTCTCGGCTACACTGGGGACAAGCGCCGATACTATAGGCGAGCTCCACGCGGGCGATGCCGGCAAGACCCTGACACTGGAGGGTGTTTCATACATAGATGACATTATCCTGGAAAGTAACGGGACAATCAATTTTGCGGCCAATGCGACAGTAACGAATGCTATAAATAATAAATTCAATGCTTATATAGCTATATATGACGACATCATAGTTTCAGCGACAATGACAACCGAACTGGATATGGGAGGCGAAGCAAACTTCCTGGGAGATTCCACAATCTCACAGCCGATCGGCACGGCCGCCGTTAGATTCGGGTGGATAAGATTCGGCGACAACGTCACCCCGGGCGGAACTGTCCTTCTTGGTGCAGATCTGGCAGCTTCCAGCATGGCCGTCAATAAAGGCAGCACCCTGAAACTGATAAAAGACGTGACTATTTATCCCGACGGGCTTTTTGTAGGCGATTTTGTCTCGACCACCGCCACATTTGATGCGGACCGGTATACATTAACACTGATAAATCCGGCCGGTTTCATGGCCTTTTCAGAAAACTGCTCTTTCAAACTCGCCATTGAAAATAATTCTTCCTTCGGAAGAATTGACGCAACAGGGGTAAACGTTTTTTACGCGCCCGCAACATTGAATCTCAACATCGATGTAACGGGTTATGTATCCGACGGCGCGACCTTCACGGTTATCGACGGGCCCGTCACCTCGGCTCTTATCACCAATACAACGCAACCGATTATCGATAATAGCGCGGCCGTAAGTTTCACCTCATCAGCTCCGGGAAACCAGTCTCTTATCCTGACGGCGAGAAGGACCCCCTACAATGACCTGGCCGGAACATCCAACCAGTCGGCAGTCGGCAAAGCGCTTGAAAACGCCGGAGAAACAGGCGCAACCCCTGATATGCTCTTAATACTTAACGAACTTGACACCTTCAGCACGCAGGAAGAAGTGCAAGACGCCCTGAATAGCATGGAGCCGAATGTAAATTCATCAACGCCGCAAGTAAGCTTTGCAACTTATAACCAGATAATAAATACGCTGACTTCCAGGCTTTCGGCGATACGCAGCGGCGCAACAGGAATGTCTGCGGGTGATCCGGCAAGCGCTATCGGCATATGGGCCAAGGGTTTTTCAAGCTTTATCAAACAGGATAAACGCGATGATATAGAAGGTTATAAGGCGCTCGTATGGGGTTCTTCAATCGGGGCCGACAACAAATTCGGGGACTATCTTACTTTGGGGCTGGGCGGGACATATGCCGACAGCACGGTAGACCCAAAAGCCTCCAATTTCAGGGATACAGACATAAAAAGCTACGGAGGCACATTATACGCTTCATATACGAACACCCCATGGTATATAGACGGCTCGTTCAGCTTCATGTGGAACACGTATAAAGGCGGGAGAAACATCGATTTCGGTTCCGTCTCAAGACACGCCGAATCCGATTATGACGGCCAGCAATATTCTACTTATATCGCCGGCGGTTATCAATTTGATCTCAAGGGCATAAAAGTTTCCCCTCTCGCATCCCTGACCTGGTCGCATCTCCGCCTGGAAAGTTATTCCGAAACAGGGGCGGATTCACTTAACCTTAAAGTCAAATCCCATGATTATGACCTTCTCCAGTCGGGGTTAGGCGCAAAAATAGAATATAACTACAATATGCATAACGGTTTCACTTTTATTCCTGAAATACATGCGATGTGGCTGTATGATTTTATCGGAGATGAATGTGAAGTCACCTCTCGATTTTCCGGAGGCGGCGGATCATTTGAAACAACCGGTATCAAGCCTGCCCGGCACAGTCTGGATATAGGAACATCGCTTAAACTGGATACAGGCTCGGACATAAGTCTTATATTAAGCTACGATTTCGAACTCAAAGAAGATTATTACGGACATTTCGGAGCCCTCACCCTAAGATACGATTTCTAATCAAAACATCCCTGCAGCTGTTTTAATATATTGAAATATTTCCCCGAAAAGATATAGAATATAAAAATACCGAGAGGTCATATGACAAAACGCCGTGCTCAAATAAAAATATCCCGGATGGCCGGGCTCACCCCCGGGTCGCTGATACATATAGGCGAGAAAAGGACCGAACACGTCAAAATAACCATCATAGATTACGGCGAATCGCAATTCCAGGAGTTCGAATCAAAAAACCTCGATGAATGCTTTAAGCTTAAGGAAAAACCCACTGTAACATGGATAAATGTCGACGGACTGCACGAAATTGAAGTCATTGAAAAGCTTGGAAACTGTTTCGAATTCCACCCTCTCCTGATGGAAGACATCTTAAATACTTCACAGCGCCCGAAATTCGAGGACTTCGGCGATTATGTCTATCTTACGCTGAAGATGCTCGACATCAACAAAAAAGACGCTTCTATCGAATCCGAGCAGATAAGCATAATCATCGGCAAAAACTTTGTGCTGACATTTCAGGAGAAAGAAGGCGATGTTTTTAACCTTATACGGGACCGTCTGCGCAACGCGAAAGGCCGCATCAGGAAACAGGGCCCGGACTACCTGGCCTATTCGCTGCTTGACGCCATTGTAGATAATTATTTTGTTATACTGGAGAATGTGGGGGACAGGATTGCCGCTATCGAGGATGAGGTAATCGATGACCCTCCCCAGCACACTCTGAAAACAATAAACACATTAAAGCAGGACCTTATAGCCATCAGAAAATCCATATGGCCCCTGAGAGATACCATAAGCGGAATCCAGCGGTCGGAAAACGTGTTAATACACAAGAGTTCCTCAATCTTCTTCAGAGACGCTTACGATCATACCGTCCAGATAATAGACAGCATAGAGACTTACAGAGATATCGTATCAAGCATGGTCAGCATTTACCTCACATCCCTGAGCAACAAAATGAACGAGGTAATGAAGGTTTTGACCATAATAGCGACTATCTTTATACCGTTGACATTCGTTGCGGGCGTATATGGCATGAACTTTAAATATATGCCTGAACTGGAATCCCCTCTCGGCTATCCTGTGATAATCATATCCATGGGACTTATTGCCGCTGTAATGCTGGTCTTCTTCAAGAAAAAGAAATGGCTGTAAAGCTTCTCATTGTTCCATCTGGTCCATAAGTTCGCGGTTGTGTTCATCGTAGATCTTCTGTATGCGCTCTTTCTGCTTTTTTACGTAAGGAAGTTTCTGTATTGCCGGTTCTTCGGAATTCCCTTTATCTGCAGTCTCTTCTATCTGATCTTCAAAGAATGTATTCACCTCGCCGCCGGCCAGCTTTTCCCTATCCTGCCCGGGTAGAGAGCAGCCCGCCGCCACTGCCATTGCCGCCGCAAAAACGGTAAAATTAGCGCATCTTTTTAACGGCTTCATTTGCCGCATTCCTTTCCGCTTCCTTTTTTGAAAAACCGTTTCCTCTTCCCATGGTCTCGCCCTCAACCAGGACTTCAACGGTATACTTTCTCTTATGCTCTGGGCCGAGTTCCTCAACCACATTATAGACCGGCAGGCTGTTATACCTCGACTGGGTAAGCTCCTGAAGCTTATTCTTCGCTCTGTACTTATCGGATACACCCGTCTTTTTGATGCGGTCTTTGAACATCGCCGCAATCCATTTCTCAGCGGATTTATATCCTCCATCCAGGTAAATGGCGGCAATTAACGCCTCGAACACATTTGCCAGGTTCGATTCCTTTTCCCTGCCGCCGCTTTTCTCCTCCCCCTTGCCGATTATCAGCTCCGTTCCCAGCTCCATCCCGCCCGCGATCTCGGAGAGGACCTTCCTCGAAACGATAAACGATTTCAAAAAAGACAGTTTGCCTTCATCCATATCGGGGAACTTCTTATAAAGCAGGGACGATACCACACATCCCAGGACCGAGTCGCCTAGAAACTCAAGCCGTTCGTTGCATTCAGGGATTTCATCGAGATTTTCATTCCGGAAGGACTTATGCACTAAAGCGGTAAACAATAATGATTTGCTCTTGAAACGATAACCTATTTTCTTCTGAATATTAATGTAATCCGGTTTTCTCACTTGATTTATCTAATTTTTGATTCCATATCGGTAACGGCATCATTCTCAGAACCGAAAATATCAAAAATCATGTCAAAACGCGCAATAGAAAAAATACTTGCAATATTCTGGTTCAGGCAGCATATGTTCACACTGCCGCCTTCAGCCTTAACCTTCTTATCAAGAGCTACCAATATGCTCAAATAGGAACTTGAAAGATACTGGACATTGGAAAAATCGATTGTTAAATATATCTTGCCTGCGTCAACCGCGTTGAGAAGGTGTTCCTTGATATTATCCGCCACCATCGGGTCTGTAAGGCGCTGCGCCAGGAAATGCACGATATCCGCATTCCCCCTTTTTTCAATGACAAGTATTTTTTCCATTCCAGGAGTCATATAAATATTTTATTATTATATATGTTTATTAAAAGTCCTTCAAGCTTCAATATGTCACGTTCTGAGGGTCGTTTCCCGACATTATGTCACCGAGATTGGTAATATCCCGCCCCATACCTTTTGTCGTCTCGCATCCGCTGAATATAGCCAATGCTGATATTATCAATAATACAACAGCAGCTGTTCTCATCTTTCTCCTCCCGGAATATTAACAGTTCAACGCCTGAAGATTAAATGTCTTTACCGTCCGACCCGGTTTTTTTCTTCCTGCGCCAGAAACCCCTTA
>JAFGBE010000100.1 GCA_016933315.1 Candidatus Auribacterota bacterium | reverse complement strand
TAGTCTTTATCTGTGACTATCTGAGCTATCTGTGGTTAAAATATTTCTATTTTTTTGTCGGCTTTTTATTTTTATTCTAAGTTTTGTGTTTTAAAGTCCCATTTTACATCGGGAAATTTCGCAGCTCTTAATTCATCGAGCCTCCTCACGCCCATATTAACCGGCGCGTTTTTCAAAGACCCGGGGTTTTTCCCTGCCTCTTTGTGTATTTGAACCATTTCATCAATAAAACAATCAAGCGTGGACTTGCTTTCGGTTTCAGTCGGCTCAACCATTATGGATTCCTCTACTATCATAGGGAAATAAACCGTAGGGGGATGTATTCCCCTGTCTATAAGAGCCTTCGCGATATCTATTGCATGGATTCCCTTAGATGCCAGGTCCTTAACGGAAATCACAAATTCATGCATACACGCCCTGTTAAAGGGAATATTGTAATGCTCTCCAAGTTTTTTCCTCAGGTAATTGGCGTTCAATACGGAAATTTCGCCGGTCTTTTTCAAACCCTCATCTCCCAGCGCCGTTATATAAGCAAAAGCTTTCAGGATAACCCCCGTGTTCCCCCAAAAAGCCTTGATCATCCCTATGCTGTCCGGGCAGTCGAAATCAAACTTCAGATTATCACCTTTTTTCCTGATAACAGGGACAGGAAGAAACGGCTCGAGTCTCTTTTTCACCCCCACCGGGCCGGAACCCGGCCCGCCGCCGCCATGTGGAGTCGCAAAAGTCTTGTGGAGATTAAGGTGCACAACGTCAAAACCCATATCACCGGGGCGGCATAAGCCCAGCAGCGGGTTCAAATTCGCCCCGTCATAATATAAAAGAGCTCCTTTTTCATGGACCATCCCGGCAATTTCCAGTATTTTATCTTCAAAAAGTCCCAGTGTATTCGGGTTTGTCATCATCAAAGCGGCGACTTCACCATCAAGCGCGTTTTTGAGTTCTTTCAAATCGATTTGCCCGCCGGCGTCGGATTTTATCGAAATTATCCTGTATCCCGCCATCGCGGCGCTGGATGGATTGGTGCCGTGGGAAGAGTCGGGCACAATAATTTTTTTCCGCCCGTCCCCGTTTTTATCGTGGAAAGCCCTGATCAGCATGAGGCCGAGCAATTCACCGTGCGCGCCTGCCGAAGGATGCAGGCAGAACTCATCCATACCCGTTATAGAGCAGAGCAATCTTTCCATTTTCTTAAGCAGAGACATATACCCCTGCACTTTTTCGCAGGGGAAAAGAGGATGAACATCCCTGAACCCTTCATAAGCGCATATCTGTTCATTGATTTTGGGGTTGTACTTCATCGTGCAGGACCCCAGCGGGTAGAAATTTCCGTCAACGCTGAAATTCTTTGAAGCGAGATTTGTATAATGCCTTACGATATCAAGTTCGGATATCTCGGGAAACTCAAACGAAGACCTCAGGAAGCCGGCCGGAATATAATCGGCGGGGTTTTTCGCTTCAGCAAAAGGCGCAGGAAGTGAAAACGCCTTCCTGCCCTTGACGCTTTTCTCAAAAATCAACCCTGTTCTCTTCATCACAAAAGTCTCCGGCAAAACTACAGCTTACTTACAACATCAGCATATTTGTCCATATCGCCTTTGGTTTTTGTCTCCGTTACGCAACACAGCAGGCTGTTCCGGCCCGCTTCCCCTACCTGTATGCCGGGCAATATCTTCTCTTTTTCAAAAAGTCTTAAAACTTCCGCCGTATCCTTTTTAAATTCAACCACAAACTCGTTAAAGAAAGGTTTCCTGAATTTCAGAGCGGCTTTCCCTGTCTTTTCAATCTGCTCCGCGAGATAATGGCTGTTGCATATGTTAAGAGCCCCTACTTTTTTCATACCCTCTTTTCCCATATACGCCATGTAGACCGCAGCTCTCAGCGCCATCAACGCCTGGTTGGAACATATGTTTGACGTGGCTTTTTCCCTTCTTATATGCTGCTCCCGCGCCTGCAGGGTCATAACAAAACCTTCTTTACCGTCCTTGTCAAGTGTCCTGCCGATTATCCTGCCGGGCAGTTTTCTCATCAGTTCCTTTTTCACTCCAATAAAACCCAGGTACGGCCCGCCGAAACACAGCGGTATTCCAAGGGGCTGGCCTTCTCCTACGACAATATCCGCCCCGTTCCTGCCGGGAGCTTCCAGAACGCCCAGGGATAAAGGATTTGCGACAGCAATTGACAACGCCCCTTTATCGTGGATGCAGTCCGACAAGGATTTAACATCCTCGATACAGCCGAAAAAATTCGGCGACTGGAATATGAAAGAGACCAATTTGCCGGACAAGTGTTTCCCAATCCGGCTGATATCCGTCACGCCTTCAGTATGTTCCACAATTTCAACCCGGCAGGGAGAAGATCGCAGATAAGTTTCGATGACTCTCCTGTACATGGGATTTACGGCGGAAGATACGGCTACCACGCCGCCGTCATATTTATTGACGCTTATCAATGCTGCTTCCGCGGCGGCAGTCGCGCCGTCGTAAAGAGAAGCATTTGAAACATCCGTTCCGGTAAGTTCGCATATCATGCTCTGGTATTCATAAATAGACTGCAGGATACCCTGGCTTGCTTCGGGCTGGTAAGGTGTGTAGGCGGTGTAAAATTCCGGCTTCGAACATATATCATCTATGATAGCAGGTATGAAATGTTCGTAAGCTCCTCCCCCGGCATATGATTTCAGTGTCCTGACGGAGGCATTCATGCCTGCAAATTTCTCAAGAGTTCCTCTCACCTCCTGTTCGGATATTCCCCCGGCAATACCATATCCGCCCGCGCGAATTTTCCCCGGTATATCCGGATACAGGTCATCCACGGAGGATATTTCCAGGGCCTCAAGCATCTGCCGGATGTCTTCCCGCCCATGAGGTATATAATCCATAGAAGTTTAATCCTCTGAAATCTTATTCTGATAAACCGTGGAATCCATCAGTTTTTCAAGTTCTGAAACGTCTTTAATCTGAATTTCAAATATCCACCCTTTATTATAAGGGTCTGAATTTATAAAAGAAGGGTCCTTGTCAAGCAGGGTGTTGACTTTCACTATTTTCCCGGATAAGGGGGTATAAACATCCGCCGCCGTCTTTACCGATTCAATGACCGCTACCTCGCTGTTAGCCTCCAATTCCGCCCCAACTTTCGGCAACTCGACAAATACGACATCCCCGAGCTTATCCTGGGCATAATCCGTAATTCCGACCGTTCCTATATTGTCTTTAACTTTTATCCATTCATGCGAAACCGTATACTTCAGTTCTTCCGGAATACTCACTTGACTCCTCCTTTGTATTGAACAATCCCCATCAGCTAATTTTATCTCTCTTTATCGAACCTCCTGTGTAGAAAGGCTTCTTCACTATTTCGGCTTTGACCATTTTCCCTCTTATAGATATATCTATATGAGAACCTGCCTCAGACATCTCCGCCGGGACATATCCCATGCCTATACCCCTGTCCAGGCTCGGCGACAATGTGCCGCTTGTCACATAACCGACCTTGTTGCCGCCGGAAAAGATATCATAGTGAGCCCTCGGGACGGCTCTTTCAATTGTTCTAAACCCTATGAGCCTGCGCGCGGTTTTACCGCCCGCGTATTGCTTCAGCGATTCTTTCCCGATAAAATCTTTTTCCATATCAACAACCCATGAAAGTCCCGCTTCAACAGGATTCGTCTTTTCATCTATCTCGTTCCCGTAAAGGGGGTATCCGACTTCTATCCTTAACGTATCCCTTGCGCCGAGCCCGACCGGTTTCAAGCCGTATTTCTTCCCTGCGGTATTCAGGGTGGCCCAAAGGCTGAAAGCGTAATCAACCGGGAAAAATATTTCGAAGCCGTCTTCTCCCGTATATCCCGTCCTGGCAATAATACATTCTATTCCGCGGTATGTCTGCCGGGTAAATTCAAAATAATTAAGGCTGCCGACATTAAGTCCGACGTTTAAAAGTATCTTCTCTGACGCGGGGCCCTGGACAGCAAGCAAAGCCGTCTTGGGTGATTTATCTATTAATTTAACTTCGGGGATGAGTTTTTTCCTGAACCATGCAAATACCTTATCCGCATTGGAAGCATTCACCACAAACATATATTCATCTTTCTTGAAACGGTATACGATAACATCGTCGACTATTCCCCCCGTTTCAAAACATATCACCGTATAAAACGCTTTTCCGTCGGCAAGTTTCGCGGTGTTGTTTGTGATCAGCTTCTGCACATACTCTTCCGCCCTCGGGCCGGTCACGATAATCTCACCCATATGTGTAAGGTCAAAAAGCCCGGCTTTCTCTCTAACAGTCAAATGCTCGTCTATAATGCCGGAATACTGTATCGGCATAAGCCATCCGGCGAAAGGCACCATTTTTGCCCCGAGATTTATATGGACTTCATTAAGCGGGGATTTTTTCAGAGACTGCATTTAAAATGCCCTTCCTCTTTTTCCTGTTCTACGCATCATATCCGTTCCCGCGCTGCTGCCTATCCTGTCTGCGCCGGCGCTTATCAGAGCAAGGGCTTTCCTGCGACTTCTGATGCCGCCGGCGGCCTTTATTTTTATATTCCCGCCCGCAGTTTTCCTGATTAATCTGATATCCGACTGCGCCGCGCCGCCGTTCCCGAAACCCGTTGAGGTCTTGATAAAAGAAGCCCCTGCTTTTGCGGCGAGTTTCACAACCGTTACCTTTTCTTTTGCCGTAAGATAGCAGGTTTCGATTATTGCTTTAACCGGTCTTTTAGCGGCGGATTTTACAACTGATCTGATATCTTCATACAAGCCTTTCAGGTTCCCTGATTTCAGCGCTCCTATATTAATGACCATATCCAGCTCATCGGCCCCGTCCTTTACCGCAACTCTGGTTTCCAGCGCCTTGGTCTCGGTTTTATTCGCTCCCAGGGGGAACCCCACCACCGCGCATATCTTTACACCTGAGTTTTTAAGGAATCTTTTGCAGTCTTTGACCCAAAAAGGGTTCACGCACACAGAAAAAAAACCGTATTTTTTAGCCTCATCGCATAAATTTCTTATGTCGCTGATACCGGCATTCGGCTTAAGAAGTGTATGATCCAGATAACGAGAAAGGTCCATAAATTCCCAATTCCAACCATTAATTAAGTAACGACAAATAACTAAAGAATACTCTTAAATAATATATCCGCGGCGAAAAGACAAGAAAAAAATTTCCATTTTCTCTCTTTTTCTCAGACCTAATTATCTTATTCCATGCACCATTTTCTTTCCAACGTACTTACATATTCTCTGTTTTTAATCTGTGGCTATCTGTGTAATCTGTGGCTCAGGTCTTCTTTCATTCTTTGCTTTAATACAAATCTATGCATATTCCCGGAACCGCCGGATTACACCCTTAAATCTATTCTGTTATCATTGTTCGTGTTCGGCGCGTCTCCGGTCCCCTTGATTACATGTTAAAAACTAAAATAGCGGCTTGACAAACCTCTAAAAAAGTATTATATTAAGTTAGTTTCATATTAAAACAAACACTTTTTCTTTTTGGCTCATTATCGTTTCATATTGAAACTATGTTTGTCGCGCAAGGGGAAAACTGGCTATTAAAAGTTTCTTTAATAGCAGATTGAAATAAGGTAAACTTTTACAGGAGGTGGAGATGAAAAAAATTGCTTTCTATCTGATCAGCGCAATCTTTATCTTCTCGCTGCTCGGCGCTTACTTCCCGCTGCCCGTGATAGCAGAAGAAACCGAACAAATTTCCGGAGAAGTGCTTCTGGTTGATGACATGGAAAAGAACACAAATTCGCTGGGAGGCAGATGTTCCGTATATGTCAGAGCTCCTTCGCGCATAATGTTTTCAAAAGCTCCGGAAACGGGCTGTGTCAAAAACGACCAGCCGACCAAGGGATTGAAGATATCCTATGACAAGCAGGCAGAAGGAGGGCCTTACGGAAACGGCGGCTGGTGCGGATACTACACGCTTGTCCATATAGGCAAAAACTACCTCGACGCATCGGGATACAAGAAGCTTACATTCCAGATCAAGGGTGAGAACGGCGGCGAAAACTTCAAGCTCGGGATAGCGGACCAGCAGGGCGAAATGATAGACGACTCAACAAAAACCGACTGCATAACCGCATATCTTCCGGAAGGAGCCGTCACCACGGAATGGCAAAAAGCCGAAATCCCGCTTGAAGAAGTTTTTGTGGACTGGAGCATGCTGCATTCCATATCCTTCTGTTTTGAAACCGAATGTTATGAAGAAGGCGGACAGCAGAGCAAAATATTCATAGATGACATACAGTTTGAAAAATAACCTCTTGGAAGAAAAGCGCTCCTGCGAAGAAGCCAGCGAGCGCTTTTTCTTTATAAGAGAAACCTTATGAAAATATTTTATCTGATAACTATAATATTTATCCTTGTCGCGGCCTTTCCGCAGGAATCCTCCGGATTAAAAAAAGAAAAACCCGTGTTCGTGGAATCGGAAGACGCGGCGGAAGACCCCGAAAGCATAGAGCTTCAGGAACCTTTAAGAAAATACGGCAGCGTGTTCCTGATCGCAAATTTTGAAAACACATCGGGCTTAAAACAGACTAAGATGTCCTGTTACGAGCAGCCGCCGTCAAAAGCCCAGTACAAACTCGAAAAAGAACCTGCCGACGGCGAAAAAACAAACAGGATTGCGAGGATCAAGTATTTAAAAGAAAAGGAAGGCGGGCCTTTCGGGAAAGGGGGCTGGTGCGGATGGTACATCCTCTTGAAAAAAGGCAGGAGGTACTTTGACGCTTCCGAATACGGATTTATAACTTTCAGGATAAAAGGCGAAACGGGAAATGAAAATTTTGTACTGGGATTGAGGGACAAAATATGGGATATATACCAGGGGGACAGTTTTAAATCAAAACCTATAGGGAATTACCTGCCCGAAGGCAGGATTGCGGATAAATGGCAGAAAGCCATAATCCCTTTGTCCGATTTTGACCAGGTAGACCTGAAGGAACTGTCCGGTATTTATATTTGTTTCGAAGGATACCTGTTCGCAGACGAAAAACCTTCGTCAGGTATAATATCAATAGATGACATTAAACTGGAAACTCAACCCTACATATAATTAATATGAAGAAAATCATATTTTTACTGCTGTTTATAGCGTTCTCATCCGAGTGCCGCGCTGAATTCGCGCAGACGGCCCCGCAGAAAAAAATATCCCTCTCGAACGTCGGGAAAAACATCTCAAAAAAAATCCGGCAGAAAAGCAAAGGGACAGCCAGTTCGCGCGAAAAATCAGTGCTTGAAGACAAGTCCCAGGAATACCGGTATTATGACATCTCTTTCGATATTAAAAACATGACACAGGAGGCTGCCGAAGGCGCCGTCACCGTAATAACCACATTTGTAGACCAGGGCGGCAGGGACAGTTTAATCAGGCCCGTAAACGCTGACTGGGATGAGGAAAGGGAAATACCAGCCCCCTCAAAAAATGAAACGGCAAGGCTCTATGCCAGCCACTGCTACAGCAATATAGATTTCGAGAATTATTACGCGGAGAATAACCGGTCTCTGGAATTCAGCGGTTTCATCATAAGGATTTTTCTCGAAGGAGAACTGCAGGACGAATTTTCCTATCCCAAGGAGCTTCTGGACAAATACCCGGCGGGCAAACCGAAAAAGAGCCTGTCCCATAAGAATATCACTCCGCAGGAAAACACCGGCGAGAAGAAAAAGAAATCCGACATACAGGTCATCCAGGATTTCTCAAGTGAAAAAACCGATATGAAAGGCGTATCAGGCGCTTACCAGAATTCCCCTTCAAGGATATCCTGTCAGATAACATCTTCCGCGGCTTACAGCAAGGGCAAAGGAAAAGGGCTGGAAATATGGTATGACAAAAAGAATTCCGGGGGAAAATTCGGAAAGGGCGGGTTCTGCGGATATTTCATGCTGCTGACAAAACACCCGAAATCGGAAAACAGGAATATCACTGACATAAAATTCTTTGACGCTTCAAAATACAGGTATCTCACCTTTCGGGTAAAGGCGTATGCGGGAGATGAAAACTTTAAAATCGGCATCGCGGACCAGATGCACGCCGCAAATGACGATTCATATAAATCCAATGATGTAACTGATTATATAGACGGAGGAAGAATCGGACGGGACTGGCAGAAAGTAAAAATCCCATTGAGCGATTTTTTTGTGGATACCCAGGCTTTATACGCAGTGTCCATATGTTTTGAAGGAAGCTGTTTTCCCGACGGCGTATCCAGCGGAAAAATCCTGATAGACGAAATACAATTCGAAAAATAAAAAGGGCTGAAAATGAAAAAAACAATTCTTCTCATGATTTCATTCGTTTTAAGCTTCACTTTGGCATACGGTTCCGATAATACTTTGAGGATATGGGATTTTAACGCCGGCAACACCACCGATTTCGGCGGCCATTTCAACCAGTTCGCGAGCCAGGAATCATCCGCCTGCAATTATCTCAGCGATGAAATTTACAGGGGCAGCGGAGGGCGGTCGCTTGAAATAACCGCAGAAAAGACACCCGGCGGATTCTGCGGTACATGGGTCCACTTTTTCGACGTAAAGCAAAAACCTGAGAACAGGCAATATCTCAACGCATCGGGATACCAGTATATATCCTTCCGGGTAAGGGGCGCCCGGGGCGGGGAAATTTTTACAGTCCAGATGGCGGACGCTTCATGGATACAGAAAGAAGATTCCGTCCCCGCTCAACCGCTTAAAACATACCTCCCCGAAGGTATCTCAACCGAATGGCAGGAGGTTGTT